>JACQEJ010000129.1 GCA_016200645.1 Deltaproteobacteria bacterium
AACATCCTTATTACCAGCAGGTTTGCCTCAGGGCTTAAAGAGGGGAGCATCTCTTACCTGTATTATGCTGACAGGGTAGTGGAACTTCCTATGGGCGTGTTTGTTATCGCAGTTGCAACGGCTATGCTCCCTTCCATGTCTGTATATGCGATAAAGGAAGACTGGCCAGGTTTTAAGGAGTCATTGTCCTTTGCCATAAGGCTTGTAACCTTTATTACTATTCCTGCCACAGTCGGTCTTATAGCGCTCGGAGCGCCTATTGTCACCATGCTTTTCCAGAGGGGCGAATTCCGTCATGAGGCAACACAAGAGACTGTGTATGCCCTTTATTTCTTTTCCGTTGGTCTTGCTGCATTTGGAGGAAGAAGGATACTGGTGTCTGCCTTCTACTCACTTCAAGATACCTTGACCCCTGTCGTGATTAGCTGCATAGCAGTGGCTGCAAATATAATGTTTTGTTATCTCCTCATCGGTCCGTTAAAGCACGGCGGTCTGGCCCTGGCCACATCACTTTCGTCGCTGGTAAATCTGGGGCTTCTTTTTCTGATACTGCGAAAGAAATTGGGCGGAATCGGCGGGAGAAAGATATTGCATTCTGCGGTGAAAGTAACTGTGTCATCTCTACCTATGGGGATTGGGGTATACGCCATATCACTCCTTGTCGATTGGTCAAGCGCTGGGATAACCATCACAAAGCTCTTCGTCTTAGCAGGCGCAATAACCTTTGGTATGATAAGCTATTTACTCTTTGCCCGGTTTTTTAAAAGCCCTGAGATGGCCTTTTTGACCGAAATGCTTAAGGAGAGATGGGGTAGAGGCAAGGGAAACGGGGTGTAATTGAATATAACGGATAAATAGCATAATCCTTTGAATTTAAAAGACAATCTTGTGATTAAAAATTATGCAAACCAATGGAAGGCTTGATTTGATTGCATCCCCTCATTTGCGTTTACATGGTTGCTCACAACTTATCCACATTCAGTGGGGAAATCTTTTTAAGACTCTGTAATCCTTGATTTTTTTCTTTAGACTTCGCCTCATTCCAGAGTTTTTCCATTTCATCCAGCGATGCGTTGTCCAGTTCCTTGCCTTTTTTTCTCAGGCTCTCTTCAATGTAGTGAAACCGTGTGATAAATTTGCCAATGGTCTTTCTTAACGCCTCTTCTGTATTGATCTGTATAAATCTTCCCACATTAACCAATGAAAAAATCAGGTCTCCCAATTCCTCTTCCATCCCTTTTGTATTTCCTTTCCTAAGAACAGCCTTGAATTCTTTCACCTCCTCTTCTATCTTTTTAAAAACCTGGTTTATGTCAGACCAATCAAAACCTACCCAGGCAGCCTTTTCCGTCACTTTATGCGCCTTGAGCAGGGCGGGAAGATGAGCCGGAATGTCCGAGAGGAATCCCTTTTGTTTTTTAGCCGCCGTTTCTATCCTTTTTATCCTGGCCCAGTGTTTTAAAACATCTTCTGGAGTCCTTGCCTTTGCCTTTCCAAATACATGGGGATGCCGCCGTATCATCTTTTCTCTTGATGCGGTCATTACATCGTCCATATCAAATGCGCCTTTTTCTCTGGCAAGCTGGCAGAGAAAGATAATCTGAAACAAAAGGTCGCCGAGTTCTTCTTTCAGCATTTCCAGAGACCCGGTATCTATGGCGCCAATTACCTCATAGGCCTCTTCCACAAGAAAAGGTATAAGGCTTTCAAAGGTCTGCTTTCTGTCCCACGGGCAACCTTTTGGCCCCCGCAGTCGCTCCATAAGCGCTACAAGTCTTGCAAGCCCCGTTAGAAGATTCTCTCTCTTGGAAATAATTTTTTTTGATTTTGTGCCTGACATTATATAATGCCTTCTAACGGGGCTTGCATTCCGTTTAACTTATTATCCCTCACCTTGTTTTTGATAGAGCGCTTTCTAACGGGATTCATATTTTGTAGAATTGGGAAAGGGAGGATTTTATTACCCGGTCGAGGTCTTCTTTTGTATTAATATTGTCCACAGATGACAGAATCTGTTCAAGGGAAGGCCCATCTTTTTCTTCAAGCCGTTTTATCTTGATTTTCTGGAAGAGATTTGCAATGCGGAGGTCATTATTCTTTATCATCTCTTCAACAGGTTTGATGCATTTTTTGGAATAAACTGCATGGAGAGGGTGATAACGGCCAAGAACGAAAGGCACTACCGCCTGACATCCGTCTGAGATTCCCATCATTTTTAAGATGACAGCCTTGTTCAGGAACGGCATGTCGCAGGCTGCAATAAAACTATACTCGTATGAGGCGTGGAAAAGACCCGTATATATGCCGCCAAGGCTTCCGGCATCTTTTACGATATCAGCTGCTGTTAGAATGTCCATCTCCTCATATTCAGCAGGATTGTTTGTCACCAGAATAATCTCTTCAAATAGCCGCTTGAACAACTTGATGGTTCTATCAATGATGCGCTCTCCGCCAATATCTATAAAGGCCTTGTTAAATCCCATCCTGCTGCTTTTTCCGCCTGCCAGAATTATCCCTGTCATCCTCTTATCCTTATCTCTATATCTTTCGGGCTGCCGCACCCTTTGAGCGATTTCAACATTCCCTTTATTGCCTCTGCCAGCATCCCATTGATAAATGGTTTTAGGGTTATTTGCTTCCCATTTACTATGAGGTCTGCCTTTCCACTGCGGCCCGAGACGGGCTGTTTTTGCAAAAATCTCTTTTCTATCAGATTAGCAATGCCCTTTGCATCATTAATATCAACGCACGGCACATCCCTGCGTTTAAATTTTATATCGCTGGCAATCGCCAAGAGGTGTTTATCCTTACCGCACATGAGCTTTGTGGATGTTGCCTTTCTGACAACCTCTATCTTTGGATAGCCTGCCTTTTTGTAGCCCTCGGTTATAATGAGGTCAACTTCGTCAAGAAAGGAAAAACCGAGCCTTGAAGGCGGCCATTCTTCATCCACATCCTTTATAACCGCCAGCTTGCCGGGGCCGGATAAAACTACGATTTTTGCTCCGGCCCTTTTATGCCTCCAGCTGTCCTTGCCTTCATAATCAATCTCAAAGCCATGGACATCATGCTTGATCGTGCCGATAGTATAACCCCTGCTCGTTAATTCAGCTACAATCTTTTCAAGGAGCGTGGTTTTGCCGCTCCCGGATCTCCCGACTATGGAAATTGTGGGCGTCATATAGATTAAGATAACAGGGGAGAGTGTGCTGTGTCAATAAATATAGGTATAAATGGCAATGCGAATATTCTGTTGTCAGCTTAATAGCCTTGTCACTTATCTGTCTTTATGATATGGTAAGCGCAATCACAAATTTGGAGGTCATGTACACTGTTAGACTTGTAGGTTTGTAGGCTTGCAGACTGTATTTATGGAAGAATCAGACAAACTGCTGGATGAATTCTTAAATTACTTAACCGTTGAAAAAGGCCTCTCCAAAAACACGCTTGAGGCATACAACAGAGACATCATCAAATATCTCTCCTTTCTCAAAGATGTTTCGCCTCTGAACGCAAACCCTTCCCATATAGTTTCTTTCCTGTCTAAACTCAAAGAAAATGGCATTTCAGTAAGGTCTTATACACCCACTGCAAATATTGACATGCCGAAACTTGCGGTAAGGCTTCCTGAGGCATTAAGCATTGATGAAGTCGGCAGGCTGATAGAGGCGCCAAAAACAGAAGACAATCTGGGCTTAAGAGACAAGGCGATGCTTGAAACGCTCTATGCAACAGGTATGCGTGTTTCCGAGCTGGTTTCCATAAAACTGAATGATTTAAACCTGCAAACAGGATACATTGCTGCCTATGGCAAAGGTTCTAAAGAAAGGATTGTGCCTCTTGGCGAAAATGCAATATCATGCATCAGAAAATATCTTGACTCATCAAGGCCAATGCTTCTAAAACACAGAAAGAGCGAATATCTTTTTGTAACCTCAAGGAGCAAAAGACTTACAAGGCAGGCATTCTGGGCGCTTATAAAAAGATATGCCTTGCTTGCAGGGATTTCAAAAAACAAGGTAAAACCCCACGCCCTCCGCCACTCCTTTGCAACGCACCTTTTGGAAAGAGGGGCGGATTTGCGGGCTATACAGACAATGCTCGGACACGCTGACATCTCCACTACGCAGATATACACCCATGTAAAAACAGATACGCTTAGGGCAATCCATAAAAAGAGCCATCCGAGAGGATAGTTCTGAATGCCGCAATACAACCAATACTTGACTAACCTGTTAGTTTGGTTTATTATGAGTTTATGGAGGATTATAGTTATGCATACCGTAAATATACATGATGCAAAAACTCACCTGTCTGCAATACTTAAACGTGTAGAGAGCGGGGAGGATGTTTTAATTGCAAAAGCCGGGAAGCCTATAGCCCGCGTCTCTCCGGTAACCGCTTCGTTGGGTAAAAGGCAGCCGGGCAGCGCAAAGGGGGCGATTGTCTTTAATGAATCCTTCCTGAAGCCTTTGCCAAAATCTATTTTGAAGGGATTTGAAAAATGAAGGCGCTGCTTGATACCCATGTATTTTTATGGTGGGTGACGGATGATACGAGATTGTCCACTTATATCCGCGAGTTTATAGCAGATGAAGGGAATGAACTTTTTCTAAGTTCAGCAAGCTGCTGGGAAATGATAATAAAAGCAAAAATAGGCAGGCTGAAATTTCCGGATGATCCTGAAAAATTTATCCCTGATCAAATGATTGCCAATAATATCTCAGGGCTGCCGATACAAATAGTTCATGCGCTTCATGTTTACGGCCTGCCCGGCCATCACAGAGACCCTTTTGACCGAATGCTTGCAGCGCAGGCGCAAGTAGAGCTGATTCCAATTATTACCAACGATAGGCTGCTTGCTGATTATGATATAAAAACCCTATGGGAACAAAAAAGGCAAAGTTCCTGTAGACAGTTATAAAGTTATAAAGTTATAAAGTTACTACTTTCAACTTTACAACTTTTAAACTTTATAACTGTATTTCCCTTCCATGGAACTCAGATACTTAGAAATCTTCTGCAAGGTGGTTGAGCTCAAGAGCTTTTCAAAAGCCGCCTCAGAGCTTTTTCTGACTCAGCCAACGATAAGCAATCACATGAAGACCCTTGAGGATGAGGCAGGTATTCAACTCCTTGACCGCCTCGGCAGAAATGTCCTGCCGACAAAGGCTGGGGAGATTTTATACGGATACGCAAGGGAGATTGTAAAGCTTAAAAGCAATGCGGTTCAGGAACTTAATAAATTTATGGGCAGTGTAAAGGGCAGCCTCATTATCGGCGGCAGCACAATACCCGGGGAATATATCTTGCCCGGATATATCGCTCAATTTAAAAAAGCGCATCCTGATGTTGTAGTAACATTAAGGCTTGGCGATACTCAGGATATAACAGATATGGTTATGGACGGCTCAATTGAAATGGGTGTTATAGGCTCAAAGGCGGATGATAGGAGAATAGATTGCAGAGAATTTCTAAAAGACGAACTGGCGCTCGTTGCCTCTGCCAAACATTTTAAAGGAATAAAAAACCAGATAGATATGAAAGATTTAAAAAAACTGCCTTTTATTATGAGAGAAAAAGGCTCCGGCTCAAGAAGGGCATTGGAAGAAACCTTTAAAAAGAACGGTGTCAATATGGATGAGTTGAATATAGCGGCAGAGGTTGGTTCCACAGAGGCTGTCAAACAATCCGTAAGAGCCGGCATAGGCGTCTCGTTTCTCTCCCTGTTTGCCGTGAAAGACGAAATACCGCGCAAGATATTGAGGAAAATATCCATTCAAGGTTTTCATGTGTCGCGGCATTTCTATATAGCCACGGATAAGGCGCGCGCAATATCACCCATCTGCCAGTCTTTTATAAAGACACTGGCGCGTCCCCTATAGCAAATCTCTTTTATATTCAAAAAATCAATTTGACATATTTGCAATATCTATATTAAGTTAAGTATGTGGCGAGTAAATGTTTAAAGAGGATTATCTTCGGCTCGTCAGCAGGTCTTTTGGCCGGCTGGATGTTTGTCGCATACTGGTTCGGCGGCGCAATATCATCTCATCCCTCTTATTGGCCTTTTTCCATTAGCATAAAAAACATAAACAGCATAGCCATAATTCATGAGGCTGCAGGATTGCTCTTCGGCGCGCTCGGCGGCATTATATCCGCCTTTGTGTCTTGCAGCCGTTTCGGACAGATTTTTATGGTTGATAAAGATACGGTGATTATGGATGTCAGGGAAAGAGAGGAGTATGAGGCAGGGCACATACCCAACAGCATTTCCATTCCCCTCGCTGAAATCGGTCAAAGCGATTTGTCATTTTTAAACGGCAAAAAAATAATAGTTTACTGCACATCGGGCATACGAAGCGCAAATGCCGCAAGGCTTCTCAGAAAAAAAGGGATTAAGGGGGTTATAGATTTCAGCGGCGGCATAAAGGTGTGGCTGAAGAATGGCGGCAGATTGGATTTTCAATTAAACGAAGCAACAAAATAACAGGAGAGGAGATAATATTTATGTTCAAAAAAATTATTTTTGGAATGCTTGCATTGCCGTTTATCTTCGGCGTATCTGGCATTTCATACGCAAAGGAAAGGAAAGGAGAGGTTACCTTTGAGATAACTATTCAGGCGCCTGAGGATAGCAAGGATGTAAGGCTCTGGGTCCCATACCCTGTGTCTGACAAGGAGCAGACCATTGAAGATGTAAAGATTGACGGCAATTTTTCCTACAGCGGCATATACGGCCAGAAGCAGGAAGGGGATATGGCCCTTTATGCAGAATGGACACAGCCTGCAAAAGAGAGGACCCTCAAATTATCCTTCAAGGCATCAGCAATAGAAAGGGTTAAAAAGGATTTTCCGCCCAAAGAAACTGTCATGCCGGTAGAGATAAAAGAATACCTCAAAGGCTCGCAGTTTGTCCCGACAGACGGCAAGATAAAAGAGACGGCGATGAAGATTACCAAAGGGAAGAAAGGCATAAAGGACAAGGCAAAGGCTGTCTATGACTGGGTTATTGAAAATACATTCAGAGACGAGAATATCAAAGGGTGCGGCACAGGGGATGTGGAGAGGATACTCGCTGAAAAGAGCGGAAAATGCGCTGATATAAGCGGCGTATATGTAGCCCTTGCAAGGGCAGCGGGCGTGCCTGCAAGAGAGGTTTGGAGCTTAAGGCTCGGCAAAAAGCCTGAAGAGGATATAACCGGCGGGTATCACTGCTGGGCGGAGTTTTATCTGCCGGGCTACGGCTGGATTCCTGCTGACCCTGCGGATGTGAGAAAGGCAATGCTGGTAGAAAAACTGGAATTAAACGATCCCAAGACCAAGAAATATCGCAATTATTATTTCGGCGCAGTGGATGAATACAGGATTGTTCTGACCAGAGGAGCAAAAGGCTATTATTTGAGCCCCGCACAGAAGAGCGGTCCGATACCATACGGTTTCATGTATCCGTATGCAGAGATTGACGGAAAGGCTGTGGATTGGCTGGCCGGTCAGAAGGAGCTCAAATATAAGATTACATTTAAAGAACTGCCGTAAAGAGAGGTCTGTTGAGATGAACGAAATCTGCGCTACCTGCGGAAAGCCGGTCAAAAGGCCTAAAAACCTTGTTGTCCCCGGCATTATAGGTTCTCTGGCAGGGCTTGCTATAGGCATAGGTTTCGTAATCTACTGGTTCGGGATTTACGCAGGTTTTTTTCATGCCATGGCCATAATCCATGAGATAGCAGGGACTTTGCTTGGGCTTGCTGCCGGGCTTATAGTCGGATTTTTAAGGAAATGAAAAGAAAACTGATAGCCTCTTTGCTCGCCCTCGCCCTTTTTATCTCACCCCTTTTTGTCACAGGATGTTCAAAAAGAGATAATTCCATAGCCCCTGACTTTACCATCAGGGTCGTAGGGGGCGGAGGCGAGGAATGGTATGATAAAATTATTACCCTCAGCAAGCTTCGCGGCCGGCCTGTAGTTATTCACTTTACCGCAAGCTGGTGCAATATCTGCAAGCACATATTCCATACCCTTAAAAGCTATGACAATAAAAATGTTTTTGTTATGGGCATAGGCGTTCTGGACAGGAAAAAGAATATCATTGACTATGTCATGGCCCAGAGATTTCCTGTGCCTGTGGGATATGATGAAGGCGGAATAATTACCGGCGAATATCATGTAAACACACTTCCTCTCACTGTCTTCATAGATAAGGAGGGAAGGATTACAGAAAAAGTAATGGGTATGGTGAGCGATGAAACATTGGAAGAGGCGATAAAAAAGATTCTTTGACCAGCTCCCGCCGGTGTATTCCTTGTTCAGTCCATGATTTTGTGTTAGCCTTCCTCCATGCAATTCATTCAAAAAAAATCTTCCAGCGCCCTTGTGGTAATGCTCAAAGCGCCTGTTGCCGGCA
>JACQEJ010000132.1 GCA_016200645.1 Deltaproteobacteria bacterium
TCAATAATCTTGTCCCGCAGAAAAGAGAGAATATCTTCATCTCCTAAATCTTTTCCCGAAAGGTTCATTCCGAAAGACATGGAACTCCCTTGACGGCTCATTGCAGCCTGAAGCCTCATAGTCTTTTCTATGATAACCCTGTCAATGGCGCCGATAAGCCCGAATATCTCCGCTGTATCTATGAATGCGCCGGGAAGAAGAATCGCTCCATCCTCGCCGCGCATCCTGGCAAGCGCCTCGCAGTGGTGGATTTTATTGTCTTTCAAGTCAAGTATGGGTTGAAACCACGGCTCAAAGCGGTCTTGATTAAGCGCATTCTGTATAAGCTCTTTTTCCTTAAGCCTTGAATGTATCTTTTCCAAATCATGGTCTTCAGGCTGGTAGAGATGGCATCTGTTCCGCCCGCTCGCCTTGGCGCGATACATTGCGATGTCTGCGCGCGACAGCAGTTCCCTTACCGCAGCGCCATGTTCAGGATATAGCGCAATGCCGATGCTTGCGGTAAAACGGGTAGTAAGCGGCGTGAAATAAAGGCCTTCTATTCTCTTTCTCATAACCTCGGCAATATTCATCGCATCCTTTTCATTTATATCTGTTATAAAAACCGCAAATTCATCTCCGCCAAGGTGAGATAACACACTCTCCCTACGAACATCCTCCACGCTATTTTTCAACAAACCTGCTGTATGGCACAAAAATTGATCCCCGATATTGTGCCCATATATCTCGTTTATAGACTTAAACTCATCTATATCAATCAAGAGCAGGGCGCTGACTTTGCCAACGCCTTGGGCAACCTGTATCCATTTATCCATAAGCTCCATAAACCGCACACGGTTATATAAGGAACTGGACAATCTCTCCTTTTTCATCCTTAATGGGAGCGATTTGAGCGGTAGCCCAGTAGTATTGGCCGTTCTTCTTCTTGTCTTTAAAAGTATATCTGTAGGTCTTGCCTGCGAGGATGGTTTTCCATAGCTCATCATACTCCGCCTTGGCAGTCTCGCCGGAGGCAAGTATCCGCGGGTTCTGGCCAACCGCCTCTTGCTTTGACCATCCTGTTATCTTCTCAAACATGGGGTTTACATATTCAATATTCCCCTTGATGTCTGTAAGAAATACAATGTTTATACTCTGCTCAAGCGCAAATGCGAGTTTTTTAAGCTCCGCTGTTTTGCCCTCAATATCTCTGGCCATCTTATTAAATGATTCAGAAAGCGCCCCGACCTCATCATGACTCTGAATAGGTAGAAACACACGGTAATTGCCCCCTGCTATCTCCTTCGCAGCATTAGACAAGTGCAAGAGGCATCAATGCCTCATCCTCATCAACCTCAACCAGCAATACCCATTTCAAAGATGGAATACACATGGAAGCGCCGATAACCCTTATCCCCCGGTAATCCTCATAGGATGAGGTCATCTCTGTATTTGACTCAAGACACTGCCTTACCGGCGCAGTGTCAACAATCTGGTTCAATGTCGCATCTTTCACAAATTTACTCTCTGTCAGCATAAGTTTGTCTTTATTGACTAAATATGCCTCCATGCCCTTTCTTTTCCCTCTGATTTGAGGGTTTGCGCCAAGTTCCACGGCAAAATCTCCGCTCATAATCTTGTTCAGTTCAGACAATTGAACAGTATTGACAATAATGCCTATCAATTTCCCTGTTATTCTATCTGTGATCGGCGCGGATATTTCAAGATCAGGCAGTCCTGTAAATCCGGCGCCGCTCTCAATGATTGTCTGGCCTGTTTTCCCGCTTTTAAGAAAATGCTCAATGGAAGTATATTTGCCCACGGAAAAGGGGTCTGTAGAGGCAGCAACCCGGTTATTCAAAGAGATGATATAAATCGCCTGAATTGACTTATCCAAAGGCATCTTGTTCTTAATCAGATGCTGATTAAGCGGCTCAACTGCGGATTTCTGCCCCTGGCTTATCTTCTTGAGTTGGTCTCTTATGAAGCCGTCGCTGGAAAAGTCCGATACCCTTCGCTTAGACATCTCCAAAAACTGATATATTTGCCCCTCATACCCCTCGGCAATAAATGTGAGGTCTTCCAATATGCCTTGTTCTATTTGTGTCTTATTTAAATGATAGGTTATAAGAAATGTAATAAAGATGGGCAGGAGGATAACTATTACAGCCAGTATGGCTTTTTGCAGCAGAGATAATCTCATTACCCGTTACAATGCCTCCGAAATAATTCTGCGTAAAGTTTAGCCTATATTTGCCTCTTGTCAACTTTCACCCCCACATCAAAATTTTTGGTGTGGGGGTTTACATCAATGGACATTTGCCGCACAACGGTTTTTTCGTTCTGCAAAAATCCTTTCCGACTTTTACAATCAGGGCATGATATTCGTTAAACATCTTTACATCATGCGGCAGGTTTTTCATAAAAATTTCCTGAACATCATGATAATCGGCGTCTGCTTTAATAATCTGATGTCTGGAGAAGATTCTTTTTGTGTAAGCATCCACAACAAAAACAGGATGATTGCCTGCGTATAAAATTATGGAGTCCGCTGTCTCAGGCCCGATGCCGTTTACCTCAAGCAGTTCCCTGCGCAGCGCATCAGTCCGTTTTTTAAACATCCTGTTTAAGCTGCCGCCGTAATTATCAAACAGATAATTTAAAAAATGCTTCAGCCTCTTTGCCTTGATATTGAAATAACCTGCTGGTCTGATATATTGCGCCAGTTCCGCCTGACTCAAATCGTGCAGTCTTTTTGGGTTTAAGAGTTTTGCTTTTTTAAGATTGCGAATCGCCTTTTCAACATTTGTCCATGCAGTATTCTGTGTAAGGATTGCGCCCACGATTACTTCAAAAGCCGTGTCCCCCGGCCACCAATGCTGTGAGCCAAAGGCGGAGAAGAGTTTTTTGTAGGTTTTTTTTAGGGTGTTGACGCGCCGCACCACTTTCATCTCCTTGACTTGCTGACTATCCTTATAGTATCCTGAAAACAAAAAACAGAGAGGTGATGAAAATGCTAAACACTGAAGTTGTCAAACCCAAGTATCTGGTTGATGAAAAAGGTCGTAAAACAGCGGTAGTCATTAATCTCAAAGACTACAACAACCTTCTTGAATTCATCGAAGACCTTGAAGATGCCAACGACATTCTTAAAGCCGAAAAAAAGGCCACGGAATTTACCCCCTATGAAAAATTCCGCCAAAGGTGGCTCAAGTCTTGAGCTATAGACTCGTCACAAATAAACCTTCTCCGTCTTTACATAATTTTAGTTAGGTTTTTCAATCTTTCCACCTCATCCTTTGTAAGCATCCTGAAATCTCCAGGCTTGAGGCTGCCGAGTTTTATGCCTGCGAATTCCGTCCTCTGTAGTTTCAGCACGGAATGGCCAATGGCAAAACACATCCGCTTCACCAGTCTGTTTCTCCCCTCATACACGGTAAGCTCTATCCACGAGTTTGTCTTTGTTGCCTTGATAAACCGCGCCTCGGCAGGCAGAGTCCTGCCGTCCTCAAGATAGATGCCCTTCCTGAGTTTTGCCATATCTTTTTCGTCAGGCGCATCGCTGACCTTTACCAGATATTTTTTGGGGATTTTATATCTTGGATGAATCAGTTTATTGGCAAGTTCGCCGTCGTTGGTAAGAAGCAAAACGCCTTCCGCATCAAGGTCCAATCTGCCAACAGGGAAAATCCTCTGCTTTATTTTTTTTACGAGGTCAATGACTGTGGGTCTGCCTTCGGGGTCTGACACCGTGCTGATACATCCCTTGGGCTTGTTGAGCAGGATATAAATTTTGGGGATAGATTTCGAATCTGTCCCCAAGGTAATTACCCTGCCGTCAACCGCAATCCGATCCTTTTCAGGATCCGCCTTGCTCCCCAGTTCCGTCACCGTTTGACGGTTGACCGTGACCCTCCCCTCCAGAATCATCTCCTCGGCCTTGCGTCTGGACGCTATCCCTACTCGCGCTATTATCTTCTGCAATCTCTCCTGCAACTTCTTCCTCCTGCGGCATGATAACCTCTTTTAATGTGGGCAGACACGAAAGGTCTTTCAAATCAAAAATCTCAAGAAATTCCTTTGTGGTGCCGTAAACCGCGGGCCTGCCCGGCGCCTCTTTCCTGCCGATGATCTTTATGAGATTCCTGTCCATGAGCGTCTTCAAAACCCCGCCTGAATCCACGCCCCGCAGTTCCTCTATCTCAATCCTCGTAATCGGCTGCTTGTAGGCAACCATGGCAAGGGTTTCCATAGACGCCTTGCTGAGCTTTTGAAAACCGATTTTGAAAAGCCTTCTGAGCCACGGCGAAAACTCCGGTCTTGTCCTGATCTGAAAACCACCAGCCACCTCTTCGATCAAAAATCCCCTGCGCGACTGCTGGTAATCAACGATCAACTCGTTCAGCGCGGTCTTCACCTCGTCCCGCTTTTCGCCTTCCAGCACATTCATCAGCTTTTCAAAACTGATGGGATGGTCTGCGGCGAAGATTATGGTTTCTATAAGCGGTTTTAAGCTGTCTTTGTCCATAAGAAGCTACTCCTTATATCTTTCAATTTACCTAACCTCTCCTTCATCTAAAATTATTGTTCCATCTTTACCGGAATACATCCGCTGATTATCAGAATTAAACTCATATTTAACATCAAGCGATAGCGACTCTAACGATAAAATTTTGTAATGCTTACACCGATAAATATTTTTGTCACCATTTCTGCCGTCCAAAACCATCTCATAGGACAGGATAAAATGGTGGGTGTCATAAATCACTTTAAAGTCATCGGACGGAGAAAAATAGAAACTTCTTTGAGTTGTAGAGATATTCTCTAAATTATAGGTCTTGCATTCAAGATAATATGGTTCGTCTTTAAAAAAGAAAATAATATCAGGATAACCCGTAGCCTTTTTCTTTCCTGTTATGCCAGCAGGAACATCTGGGCTTAAATCATATTGCTGCATTGCACCTTTTACAAAAGCCTCAATGTAATTTCCAACTTCATTTGGTCTCTTGCTCTCAATGCCATTCTTATTTATCTCTTGCCCAGCACGGACAGCGACTTTTTTAAGAACATTTAAAATTTCTCCATCCTCTGGATTTTTAAAATCAAAAGGAATTACCTTTTTGCCAGTCAAAGATTCTATCACCAAATTAAAAGGAATGTCCTTTAAAGGTGTAAGCATCTGTTTTATGACATTTTCTAATTTGGCAACATAATCTTTGTCAGTCATTTATTTAGCCTTCTTGAAAATTAAAATATTTTCCTTTTTCATTACATTGTAAAGCCCAAATATTATTTTCAAAATATTCTTTTCCAATTTAAAACCGAGTTCAGTCATGTAATCAATCGTAAGTTCAACCGTCTTAACTTCATGTCCTTGATATGTTGCGTTGCCTATTACAATAACCGCATACTTGTCAGGCTTTAAAATTCTATACATTTCGCAGTAAGATTTTTTTATATCGCTGTTATATAATTCAACCCTTTCTTTTCCTTTTCCACGAACGCCGACAAAATCTTCTCTTATCTCACTTAATCTGTATCCCATATCTTCTAACGAATGGGCATCGTTCTCTACATAGTCAAGGGCAATAGAATAAGGCGGTGATGTAATAATCCCATCTATAGAATTGTCAGGAAGGTCAATCTTTCTTGAATCTCCTTGTTTAAGGTCAATATTGCCTAATTGCAACTCCAATTTATCCGCAATTTCTTTATAGTCTTTTACAGAATCTATCATCAAATGCAAGTTCTTGATAAAAGACTGTTCAAAGGCGCGTCCTCTCCTCGCAGCATCGCTAACCGCCAACAATCTTGCAAGGGCATAAAAATCTCTTACATCTTCATTTTCAACACCTTCAAGGGTTTTATAAAAATCCTTTTCCTGATTGAAAAGCGACGGTTTGAGTTTGGCGATTAAAGAGTTTTTTAGTTTTATAATTTCGTCAATAACATAAATTGCCTTTGTTTTAACCTTGCCCTGCATCACACACAGCGGGGATATATCAATCCCAATAAAATTTATACCAAGCAGTTGCGCCTCCAGCGCAGTTGTCCCGCTCCCCGAAAAAGGTTCAAAAACCTTATCATCTGCTTTTAATCCAATAATGTTTAACAATGCCCTAATCATTTGAGGATGGAATTTCCCCTTATAAGGATAAATCCAATGAGTAAGGTATTGATTGACCGACCTTGTTCTATTTTTTTGAATAATTTGAAAATAATCAGTAAAGGTCTGTCCAACAGTTTTAAAATAGGAAGATTGCTTTATTATTTTATCATCAAGGGCTTTTGACCTATTTTTGATTTTAAACTCTCTCAGTCCATTGGTTACCTCAAAATCCGCTCCTAATGCTTTAAGTTCTAATTCTGCCAATGACAGCTCATAGATAAATTGGACATTATCCAATAAACGCATATCTGAACCTTGAGCATAACTCAAATCATATGCCCAAAACTGGCTCAACTCTTCAGCCCGCTCCATCATTATTTTGCCTTTACGGTTAGGAATCATAATCCTTCTCAATTATTGCTGTTCTTATCCATGCTATCTATTGGTTCTAAACCCGGTGTGTTTGATTTCTCTTCAAAACTTTGAGTTTCCGCCTCAAAACTGCCCTCCGGCACATACAGCCGTATCGCCCCATCCTGCTCGGACTGGTAAATCCTGATCATCTTCATTCTGGCTAACTCCAGCATGGCGAGGAATGTGGTGACTATCATAGTCCTGCTGCTGTCCGAAGGGAAAAGGGAGAAAAATGTTATGCTTTTCTCCTTGCCCAAAAGTTCCATGATAAAATTTATCCTGTCCGCGATGGTGATATGTTCTATGGCTATATCAAAAGCGATAGTCTTGGGCGCCTTTGCCAGAACGTCTTTCAACGCCTCCAGCAAATCAAAGAGAGATAAGTTTACCAGCCCGCCTTCTTCCAAACCATCGGTCGGCATCTGCCCTTTGGTAAAGGTGTCCCTGCCGAGAATCCTCATCTGTTCCAATTGTGCGGATGCCTCTTTATACTTCTGATATTCAAGCAGGCGCCGGATAAGCTCCTGGCGCGGGTCGCCGCCCTCTTCCTCTTCTTCGCCCGCCTCTTCTGAAAACGGCAGAAGCATCTTTGACTTGATGTGGATAAGGGTTGCCGCCATGAGCAGAAATTCTCCGGCTACCTCAAGGTTGAGGGTCTTCATCATCTCCACATATTCCATGTATTGCGCGGTTATCGCGGCAATCGGAATATCGTAGATATCCACCTCGTTTTTCTTGATGAGATGGAGGAGAAGGTCGAGAGGGCCTTCGAATATTTCAAGTTTGACTTTGTAGGACATAACTTCAATGCCTTCCTCACCCCTGCCATCGTCTCCTGCTTATTTTAAGATTTCATCCAATTTCTCTTTCAGCAGCCCGATGATTGTCGCCGCCGAACTTACGGCGCCGTTCGCCTCATCTTCGGTTATTTCCGCGAAATCCTGATAATCACCCTCATGCCTTAAATCCATCAGAGCCTGAATAGACTTTAAACCGACTTCGGGTACAATTCCCGTTTTTATAAAGTGCTGATTGAAAAGAGCCGCAACGCCGGAATGTTTTGAAGAGTCTTTGCCGATGGTTGCCAGCAAAGCCCTCATTGCATAAAAAGCCGAATAGTATGCCCTGTTGACTGCCAATCTGAAATTGCTGCGGGAAAGTTCCTCCCTTGCTTCGCGTAAGGTATCTTCAGCCCTATCCAATCTGTGCTTTGCAAGGGTCTTTTCTTCAACTGTCAGAGCCATATTCCCTCGCGTCTTACAGCCCTGCCGAAAGGAGATGTTTTGATGACCGGATTTTCCCATGCGGCTGCATCATAGCGTATCGTGGTTATAAGCACATCGTGTTTCAGATTTTCCTCTGCCGCCAATTCGGAGATTGTTTTCTTGATTTCCCATGACACCTCGGACAGGACAATCAAAATATCAATATCCGATTCTTTGCCGCTCTCTTTTCTTGCCTTGGAGCCGAATAAGATAATCTCTTTGATTGTTGAACCAAAACGTTCCCTGATAAGTTTTGCAAACTCCAGAACGGCAACCCGTTCTTCAGATTTCAACATGGAAAGACTTTTCAAGTTATTCGCCTCCTCTTGTCTTGAGCGCACATACTTTAGCCTTTACAACTTCAACGTCTTCCTCACCCATGCCATCGTCTCCTGCGCTATCTTTTTTGCCTTTTCATTTCCCTTACTCAAAACCTGATCCACGACATCCGGATTTTTTACAAGCTCCGCTCTTTTTTTCTGAATCGGCTCAAGCATTTTTATAATGGACGGGATGAGCGATTTTTTGCATTCTATGCAGCCGATGCCTGCGGTTGTGCAGCCCTGTCCTACCCATGCGATGGTTTCCGGCGTGGAGTAAATCTTGTGCAGAAAGTAAACCGGGCATAAATCAGGATTTCCCTTGTCCGTCCGCCTCTGCCGCGCAGGGTCTGTCATCATGTGCAGAATCTTTTTTTCTATCACATCAGGCGGGTCGGATAAAAATATGGCATTGTTGTAGCTCTTGCTCATCTTTCTTCCGTCTGTGCCGAGGAGTTTCGGCGTTTCCGTCAAAAGTGTTTGCGGCTCAGGAAATGTGTCGCCGTAGAGGAAATTGAATCTTCTCGTAATCTCGCGGGAAAGCTCCAGATGCGGCGCCTGATCAATGCCCACCGGCACCATATTTGCTTTGTAAATGATAATATCAGCGGTCTGCAAAACAGGATAGCCGAGAAAACCGTAGGTGTGCAAATCCTTGTCTTTTACCTCTTCCACCTGCTCCTTGTAAGTGGGATTTCTCTCAAGCCACGAGAGCGGCGTTATCATGGAGAGCAGAAGATGAAGCTCCGCATGTTCCTTAATTGCGGATTGCAGAAAGATGGTGGAACGTTCAGGATTGATTCCCACAGACAGCCAGTCAATCACCATTTCTTTGATGTTGTCTTGAATAGTGGAAGGATCGTTGTATTCTGTTGTGAGGGCATGCCAATCAGCTACAAAGAAAAAGCATTCATGCTCCTTCTGGAGTTTGAGCCAGTTTTCCAGAACGCCGTGATAATGGCCGAGGTGCAATTTGCCGGACGGCCTCATGCCGCTTAAAACCCGTTTCATATTCTTCCGCCCCCGATAAGTAAGTTTACGGTAAAATAGACGATGGGTGAAAGGATCATATTTACGACATTGGTCATCAGCAGAAGGATGAGGATCAAAAATCCGTACGGCTCTATCCGCGCATAGACCTCTGCCTGCTCACGCGACAAGAGACCCATCAAAACCTTGCTGCCGTCAAGCGGAGGGATGGGGAGAAAATTGAAAACCGCAAGCCCCACATTGATGATCACGCTCATCTTTATCATTATGAGGAGCGGTTCCATAACAAAAGCCAATGAAGGTTCGAAGATCAGCCCGGATGCAAGTATCCCTTTGAAAAGCATGGCGCTGGCTGCGGCAAGAAAGAGATTCGTGACAGGCCCGGCTATGGCAACCCACATCATGCCTTTGAGCGGGTCTTTGAAGTTCCACGGATTCACCGGCACGGGTTTTGCCCATCCGATCATGCGGGTCAGGAAAAACACAAGGGTTCCGATAGGGTCAAGGTGCTTAATCGGATTCAAGGTGAGCCTCCCCAGAAGCCGCGCCGTATGGTCGCCTAATCTATCCGCCACCCATCCGTGCGCAACCTCGTGAAAGGTGACAGCTATGAGAATAGGCGCTGAAAGTATGGCTATTTCCTGGATTATTGACGCTATGGAATCCATAATAATAAAGTAAGCAGTAAACAGTAAGCGGTAAGCAGAAAGAATGGAACTGCTCACTGCTGACCGCTCACTGCCCTCTTTTAACTTATCAGAAACCCTTCCTTGGCGTCAATGAAAATATTGCCGCGCAGAAGCGCTATCTTCCATCGTACTTCTGTTATTTGAGCTAACCAAAAGTGTGCGGCAACCCACTTGGCTACCCACTTGGCAGTATTGACAAAAAGCCGCCTAAATGTCCGGACACACACACCCAAGACCCGCGCAGCCTCTTCCTGGTAAGATGTCTCTCTGTCCAACCTTTTATGAACCTCTTTAAATCGCATCTGCCTGACTTCTTGTGGCAACTCCGTCCGAGTCATGGCCACCCCCTGAAGGAATGAAAGCATGAACTTGTCCCGTTATGTATTTAAACGGGAAAGGAGGATATTTTGGTTGGTGTTAACACTGCGTTCTTATTAGTTGCAACTCAACAATCTTTCTGCTAAACTTTAAGTTAACGCAATTTCAAACTGTCATCAAATCATTCGTATGGGACGCGGCATAAAATTATTCAAGATTTTAGGCATTCAAATTTCTGTTGACTATACATGGTTTATTGTATTCGGCCTTGTTGCCTGGAGCCTTGCCCAGGGTTATTTCCCTTTCACCATCCCCGGCCTCGGAGTTTTTGCCTACACCCTGGTAGGCGTCGTTTCTGCCCTTCTCCTTTTTGCCTGCGTTCTGATTCACGAAATTTCCCATTCTTATACATCCAACAAGCTTGGGCTTGATATAAAAGAAATAACGCTTTTTATCTTCGGCGGCGTCGCCCAGCTTACCAAGGAGCCTAATGATCCGATAACAGAATTAAAGATTGCCGTCGCAGGGCCTTCTGCAAGCATCGCGCTTGCTGCCATATTTTGGCTCCTGACGCACCTGACAGAACCCCTTTCTATTCCTCCGGTCTTATCCGCCATGTTTGGATACCTTGCAATGATAAATATGGTTCTCGTCATATTCAATATGATACCCGGCTTTCCTCTGGATGGCGGAAGGATATTAAGGGCCCTCTGGTGGAAAAAGACAGGCGACCTTCAAAAGGCAACGCAGGTTGCAAGCCAGG
>JACQEJ010000125.1 GCA_016200645.1 Deltaproteobacteria bacterium
TCTTGGGGTAAAACCTGCTTACTTAATTTAAATTGCAGGTCTGTTATATCGCTGACTTCTGCAGGACGCGAAGCGCCCTCTGTCGTTGGGATCCGCAGTATTGCCAGATCTCCATAGTGTTTTCCACCATCTACCGAAACGAAAACCACAGCATTTTCTCCACTGGCGGATTTATCTTTATAGAGAAGCTCCTTCGCAAGGGGATTGTTGATGACCACATCCTCTGCGGGCTTATCACTGCTGTTTTTATAGGTAATAACATAGATTAACTCGGAACCCGGCAACGCCGTGTCCGCCGGTACCCGTTTGATTTCCTTCTTCCCATCCGCGTTGACAACTTCTACCTCCTGAAAGACCGCATTTGAGAGCAACAGGTTGTCTGCGGCAAAGGCCGGTATTGAAATGGAACATAAAAAAATAGAAAGACCCAACCCCAAAAAAACAGCAGGTAATAATTTTACCTTATTCATTTTGCACCCTCCCTTTCCTTATAAAATTAAAATGGTACCAATTTGGTACCGATGACACGGATAGCATAACAAGATAGAGATTGTCAATTTCACGGTTAGGATCAGAAACCTAACGCTATCTTGAACATCAATCCGTTCCCACGTATAATGCCCCTTCCCTGTACATTTTGTAGACGAATGAAAAGAACATGAACAGATCCTCCATCAAGACATGGCAAGTATTTCTTCCCCTGGCTATTTTATGCCTCATTGTTGTTTTTTATCATGGCCTCTACGGGAATCCTTCTTATATTCCGCCAGTCATTGTAAATACCCCCGCGCCTGATTTTATTGCGCCTGAACTATATGAGGGAAAGGAAATGCGACTTGCCGACTATAAGGGAAAAGTGGTCGTCCTGAATTTTTGGGCCTCATGGTGTACAGAATGCGCGTTGGAACATCCGTCTCTGTTAGAGATTAATCAACGATACGCGAACGACCCTCGATTTGTTATGCTTGGGGTCAACTATCAAGATAAAGAAGAGTTGGCCAAGGGTTATCTTGAAAAACATGGAAACAATTTCAAGCATGTCCGTGATTTTTCCGGGAAGATCTCTATTGATTACGGCATATATGGCGTGCCAGAGACGTTTGTTATTGATAAGCAGGGGATGATTCGCCACAAATCAATTGGGCCGATTATCGGACAA
>JACQEJ010000126.1 GCA_016200645.1 Deltaproteobacteria bacterium
GGAATAAGATGTTTGAAGATGAAGGCCTGCCTGTGTTTTCAAGCCCTGAAGAGGCAGCAAGGGCAGCGGCGGTATTGGCAAAGAAAAGCTCATAGTTCTTAGCTATCAGCTATGAGCTATGAGCTAAATTGGGAGGATTTTATGGCGCAGGAACATGTTGAAAGCATGCTCAAGGTTGAAGAGGTTTTTGAGCCTTCAAAGGATGTTATTGAAAGGGCGTGGATAAAAGACTACGAAAAGGTCTATAAACATTCCATTGAAAACCCTGAAACATTCTGGGCAGAGATTGCAAAGGAATTGGAATGGTTTGAGCCGTGGAAAAAGGTTTTGAAGTGGGAGCATCCCTGGGCGTCATGGTTTGTGGGCGCAAGATGTAATATTACATACAACTGTCTTGACAGGCATGTGAAGTCATGGAGAAGGAACAAGGCGGCAGTTATCTGGGTTGGCGAGGATGGTTCGGAGAAGATTATCACCTATGACGAACTTTTAAGGAATGTAAACCGCTGCGCAAACATGCTCTTTGAGATTGGTGTTAGAAAAGGAGACAGGGTAACAATCTATCTGCCGAGGATACCGGAGCAGATTGTAGCAATGCTTGCATGCGCAAGGCTTGGCGCTGTGCACAGCCTTGTCTATTCCGGTTTCAGCGCAGCAGCGTTACAGAGCAGAATCCACGATGCTGAGTCAAAGGTTGTTATAACTGCTGACTGCGGATATCAGAGGGCAAAGTGCATACCTTTGAAACATATTGTTGATGAAGCAGTAAAAGATTGTCCAAGTGTTGAAAGGGTTGTTGTTGTAAGAAGGGCAAAAAATCCCCCTGTATCCCCCTTTTACAAAGGGGGAGATAAGATGTTCCCCCCTTTAGCAAAGGGGGGCGAGGGGGGATTTTCTGGGCAAATTGACTGGCACGAAGGAATGGCAAAGGCATCGCATAAATTTGAGGCAGTAGAGATGGATTCAGAAGATCCGCTCTTTACGCTTTATACCTCTGGCACAACAGGCAAGCCAAAGGGCGTTATGCATGTGCACGGCGGATATATGGTGGGCACATACATAACTACAAAATGGGTCTTTGATTTAAAGGATGAGGACATCATGTTTTGCACCGCAGACCCGGGCTGGGTTACGGGGCACAGCTACATTGTATACGGCCCGCTTTTAAACGGCGCGACAATCCTCTTTGCAGAGGGCGCGCCTGATTTCCCTGATCCGGGCAGGTGGTGGGGTCTGATAGAAAAATACGGCGTAAATATACTTTACACAACGCCGACAGCCATAAGGCTTCTTATGAAATACGGCGATGACTGGCCTCAGAAGTATGATTTGTCAAGCCTTAAAATCCTCGGCTCAGTTGGAGAGCCGATAAATCCAGAGGCCTGGCTCTGGTACAGAAAGGTTACCGGAAACAAACTTCCGATAATGGACACATGGTGGCAGACCGAGACAGGGATGATACTTGTTACGCCTTTGCCCTGCATGACACTGAAACCAGGTTCTGCTGCGCGGCCGTTTCCCGGCATTGAGCCTGCAATTGTTGACAGAAACGGAAATCCGTTGCCCCCCAATGAAGGCGGATTTATGACTATAAAAAAACCGTGGCCTGCAATGATGAAGACGATTTACAAAGACCCAGAAAGATATGCCCAATACTGGCAGACAATAGACAAGGTGTATATGGCAGGGGACATGGCGCGGCAGGATGAGGACGGATATTTCTTTTTCATGGGGAGGGCTGATGATGTAATAAAAGTATCCGGCTACAGGCTCGGAACAGCAGAGATAGAAAGCGCCATCGTTTCGCACTATGCTGTTGCAGAGTCCGCGTGCATCGGGAAGCCTGATGCCTTGAAGGGCGAAATCATAAAGGCGTTTGTGATTTTAAAACAAGGGTATAAACCGTCAGATTTTTTGCGTGATGAAATCAAGAAGCAGGTGAGAAAAGAGCTTGGAGCGATTGCAATACCATCTGAGATTGAGTTTACCGAATGGCTTCCAAAGACAAGGAGCGGAAAGATTATGCGCCGTGTTTTGAAGGCAAAGGAACTCGGCGTTGAGCCTGGGGATGTGTCGACGTTGGAGGAATAGAGAACTACAGTCTGCAAGCCTACAAGTCCAAAAGTCTAAAAGTTTTTACTTGTAGTCTAACAACTTGTAGACTTGTAGTCTGCATTTCATTATGACCCAACAAGAGGCCAAAAAACTTATAACCGATGCAATTCAATCGGGCAGGAAATCCCTTTTAGAGCCTGAGGCAAAGGAAATTTTGAAGGCATGGGAGATTCCTGTGCCTGAATATTTTATTACAACAAGTGTAGATGAGGCAACAAGCGCTGCAAATAAAATCGGCTATCCTGCTGTTCTAAAGGTTGTGTCAGGTGATATTTTGCACAAGACCGAGGCAGGCGGGGTAAAGACGGGGCTTAAGAACGCGCAAGAGGTTTTAGATTCATTCAATGAAATGATGTTTGATATATCAGACCACTATGCGACAGCAAAGATTCAAGGTTTTTTAATAGAGCGGATGGCAGACAAAGGCACAGAGGTGATTATAGGCGGCGTAAGGGATGCGCAGTTCGGCCCTGCTGTGATGTTTGGCCTCGGCGGTGTGACAGTGGAACTTTTGAAAGATGTCTCATTCAGGCTTGCGCCTGTTACAAAAGAGGAATGCCTTGAAATGATAAAAGAGATAAAGGCATATCCTTTGCTTTCAGGATACAGAGGCAGCGAGCCTTGCGATATCGACGCAGTTGCGGACATTATTATCAAGGTCGGCGGCATTATGAATGAGATTGAGGAAATAAAAGAGATGGAGATAAATCCGCTGATTGTGTATCCTGACGGCGTGATTGCAGTGGATGCGAGGATAGTGTTGAATCAAAGCAGGCTATAGGCGATAGGCAAGAGGCAATAGGTTTTAAACCCATAGCCTATAGCCCATTGCCTATGGCCTGTAAGGTATTTTATGAACAAAACACACGGTGGAAATATCTGGAAGATTGCGAATGAGAGCGGTCTTAAGCCAAAAGATATTATTGATTTCAGCGCCAGCATAAACCCTCTCGGCCTTTCGCCAAAGGCAGAGAAGGCGATTAAAAATGCTGCTCCGCTTTTAGGTCATTATCCTGAGCCAGGGGCTGAGGCAATGAGGGCAGAGCTTGCCTCTTACCATAATCTGCCCGAGGAAAATATTATAGCTGGCAATGGTTCTTCCCAGTTTATCTATTTAATCCCTCAGGTCTTGCAGCCAAATAGGGCGCTTTTAGCAGAGCCGTGTTTCAGCGACTATCGGCGCTCTCTTAAAAATAATTGCGCAATAGATTATTTCATTTGCAGGGAGGACAACGACTTCTTGCCTGATATAGACAGATTTTTTGACACCCTTAAGAATGGCTATGACATTGTATATATCGGAAATCCTGCAAATCCCACAGGCGCTCTTATTGACAAAAAGACAATCATTGATATTGCTGCAGGGTGCAAAAAATATGAAACCATCCTCATTGTTGACGAGGCTTTTATAGATTTTGTTGAAGAGGATTCAGTAAAGAGAGAGACCCTTGTATTTGATAATCTTATCGTCTTGAGGTCAATGACAAAGTTTTTTGCAATGCCGGGACTGCGGCTCGGTTATATTATTGCGCATGAAAATATTATAAGGCGGTTTACGGATTTCATGCCGCCGTGGTCTGTAAATACCCTTGCCATTGCCGCAGGCATCGAGAGCCTCAGAGATACGGAGTACATTCAAAAGACGAGAGAGTGGCTGATTTCCGAGACGCCGTTTCTTATGCAAGGTTTGCGCGCCACACCTTATTTAAAGACCTATCCAAGCAAGGTCAATTATCTGCTGGTAAAGATACTTTTCCCTGCTATACCCCCACACCAAAATCTTTGGTGTGGGGGTATACTTGCAGGAGACATCCAAAGGCAGTTATTGAAAAGCGGCATGCTGATACGGGACTGCGGCGATTTTACCGGCCTTGACAACAGTTTTTTCAGGGTGGCGGTAAGGGGAAAAGAGGAAAATCAGTTTCTGCTTGACAGCTTTAATAAACTATTTGTTGCCCTAAAGCAGTTATGAGCGAATTGAAGCAGCGAGGAGGCGCTATGAGAAGTTATTTTATATGCGCGATATCTTTAGCGGCAATTTTTTTTGCCGCCCTGCCTGCCGTGACTAAGGCACAGGCTGATGAACTTTCTGACTTGAAGAAAAAGATGGACCAGCAGCAAAA
>JACQEJ010000127.1 GCA_016200645.1 Deltaproteobacteria bacterium
TCTTGGGGTAAAACCTGCTTACTTAATTTAAATTGCAGGTCTGTTATATCGCTGACTTCTGCAGGACGCGAAGCGCCCTCTGTCGTTGGGATCCGCAGTATTGCCAGATCTCCATAGTGTTTTCCACCATCTACCGAAACGGAAACCACAGCATTTTCTCCACTGGCGGATTTATCTTTATAGAGAAGCTCCTTCGCAAGGGGATTGTTAATGACCACATCCTCTGCGGGCTTATCACTGCTGTTTTTATAAGTAATAACATAAATTAACTCGGAACCCGGCAACGCCGTGTCCGCCGGTACCCGTTTGATTTCCTTCTTCCCATCCGCGTTGACAACTTCTACCTCCTGAAAGACCGCATTCGATAACATCAGTTTATCTGGGACTGGTTGATCTGCGGCAAAGGCCAATACCGAAACGGAACATAAAAAGACGGAAAGACCCAATATCCAAAAGACCCCAGGAAACGATTTTACCTTATCCATTTTGCACCCTCTCCTTTCCTTATAAAATTAAAATGGTACCAATTTGGTACCGATGACACGGATAGCATAACAAGATAGAGATTGTCAATTTCACGGTTAGGATCAGAAACCTAACGCTATCTTGAACACCAATCCGTTCCCACGTATAATGTCCCTTCCCTGTACATTTTGTAGACGAATGAAAAGAACATGAACAGATCCTCCATCAAGACATGGCAAGTATTTCTTCCCCTGGCTATTTTATGCCTCATTGTTGTTTTTTATCATGGCCTCTACGGAAATCCTTCTTATATTCCGCCAGTCATTGTAAATACCCCCGCGCCTGATTTTATTGCGCCTGAACTATATGAAGAAAAAGGGCAACGTGCCCCGCGAGAAATGCGGCTTTCGGATTATAAGGGAAAAGTGGTCGTGCTGAATTTCTGGGCCTCATGGTGTACAGAATGCGCATTGGAACATCCATCTCTATTGGAGATCAATCAACGATACGCGCAAGATCCTCGATTTGTAATGCTTGGCGTTAATTATCAAGATAAAGAAAATCCAGCGAAAGAATATCTTGCAAAGCATGGAAACAATTTCAAGCATGTCCGTGATTTTTCCGGGAAGATCTCTATTGATTACGGCATATATGGCGTGCCAGAGACGTTTGTTATTGATAAGCAGGGGATGATTCGCCACAAATCAATTGGGCCGATTATCGGACAA
>JACQEJ010000137.1 GCA_016200645.1 Deltaproteobacteria bacterium
AGATGGGACATGGACGCCAACAGCGCTGGCAACAGGACTGAGCCCTGCATCGCTGGGGTCTCTCACATACTCCCCTGATTATTACTTTTATGGCTTAACATCCGCCTCCGGTGGGTTCACAGCAGGGGGTTCTATAAACGAGAACTATGCTCAGGGATTAAAATATTCCATCCCCGGCCAGGACTGGGGAATATTGCAGAACCTGGCGGCAGGAAATTATTCTGATCCCTCATCAGATACCTGGAATCTTTCGCTGGAGGTTGAGTCTAACTGCTCCTACTACGGCAGTTGTTACGTCACCATCTACGGCACGCAGACAGATGGCGCTCAGTGGTCAAACGGCGTTCTTAAAGGTCAAACCTACGGCTACGGCGCGGACATAACAAACACGCCGCAGACATGGATAAGCGTTGGCGAGACCCTCGGCACATTTGACCCGACTGCCTTCACATGGCAGGCGGTTCAGACAGGGGCATGGTTAGATACAAATAAATTCCTTGCAATGACCCAGACAGCGCAAGGACAGGCGGCGCTGACCGCGCTTAATATCCCGTTTGCAGAGGTGGGCAGGACAAATCTTTCGGGGTCAGCCGGTTCTTATACTAATGTGAATATGAACGATGTTATATTCTTTGCATATTCGAGCGGCGCGGCTCCAAAAATCTGGGCAACAGGCAATGTGAGCGGTGATTATGGCTGTTCTGTTTCTGCCTGCGGCGCAGCGACAGTTGCTTTGACAAGCAGCAATCCAGCCATCACAAGCGCAAATTTTAATGTCAAAACCTTTGATACAACCACGCAGAAGTGGATTGCAACGGTTGATGGCAGCGGTGGGTTTAACGGATCTACCACTTTTAACGGCGCAGCCGCAGGGACAAGCACAGGATCCAGCACAAGCGGCACATTCTCCGGCACAGGCGCAGGCGTGGCGAAGTAGGATTTTATGTAGGGGCGAATCTTGTATTCGCCCGCAGGGGCGATCACAAGGATCGCCCCTACAAACTCAAACCTTTAGGTTTGAGTTTTTATAACAATAAACCCCTCTTTGGAAAAGAGGGGGAAGGGGAGATTTAATTTGATTTTAAAATATGTCTCTGCTAAAATTTTTATATGGATAAGTATGAAAAGTTATTGCTTCAAATACTGCAAGGCGCTTCAGATTCAAATATTGCCTTCAACGATTTGTGCCATTTATTGAAAAAAATGGGATTTATAGAGCGAATACGAGGAAGCCATCATATTTTCAGGAAAGATGGATTTATTGAGAAAGTCAATTTGCAGCGTGATGGCAGCAAGGCAAAAACATATCAGGTGCGCCAGGTAAGAAACATAATTTTAAAATACAATCTTGGAGGTAAACTCTAATGTATAAATACGAAATTATTATTTACTGGGATGAACAAGACAGTGTTTATGTTGCAGATGTTCCTGAATTGCCGGGCTGCTCTGCGCATGGCAAATCTTACGATAAGGCATTGGCTAATGCAAAAGAAGCCATTCAATTATGGATTGATACAGCCAATGAATTTGGAGATAATGTGCCTGAACCAAAGAGATGCCGTCTAATGTATGCGTAGGGAGCCTATAGGTAAAGTATTAAAATATGATGTTAGGATTTAAAAAAAGGGGAGGCAATTGTCTTCCTTTTTATTTGTCTTTAGACAGCGCCTTCTCCGGCACAGGCGCAGGCGCGGCGAAGTAGGGCAGTGTCAGAGTGTCAGAGTGAAATAGCTGATGGCTGAAAGGGGCAGAGAAAAATCTTTGCCCCTTTGCCATATCTGGACTTGTTGGAAATTATACGCTTGATTTATAATGCGAACCATGTAAAATTTGAGGACAGGCGGTTTCTTATGAAGATAAAAGAGCAGGCAATAAAAGACATGGATGCGCTAAAGCCTTCGGATATGCTTGTAGTCTATGACCTGATACTTTCGTTGAAAGGAAGGGTGTCCAGAAAGGCAATTACAGCGCCTTCAACTTATAAAAAAGTAAGAGAGGTTTTAAAAGACTGTAAAGGCTCAATGAGTGAGGATATTCTTCGTTTCAGAGAAGACCGGATATGAAACTATTTTTTGATACCTCTGCCCTTATCAAGTTTTTCCACGAGGAGGATGGGACTCAAGAAGTAACGAGACTGATAACAAGCGAGGAAAATGAAATCAGTCTCATTTCTGGAAGTGATTGGCTTTTCGTGGCATCGGATAAAACTCTCTGTGACATTGCGCAATCAATGGGATTTAAAACTATAAACCCGCAATTGAATCGCAGCAGGTAGGGCGGTCCCCTGTCCACCGATAATTGGCGGGCGTGGCGAAGTAGTAGGATTTTATGTAGGGGCGAATCTTGTATTCGCCCGTAGGGGCGATCACAAGGATCGCCCCTACAAACAAAACACAAAAAATAAAACCATAGCAAGAATAGGGTGGGCTGCGCCCACCGATGGGCGGCGGCCAAAAGGCAGGCCGCCCTTTTTATTTGACATATAAAGGGTGGAGGAGTAAACTCTAAAATATAAAAGCAGAGGGCGGTAAAAAGAAACAAGCGGAGGGTGTTCTTATGCATGTTGCCGAAATAGAACTTTATGAGATTTTAAAAACAAAGATTGGAGAAAAAGAAGCCAGGACATTGGTTGAATACATAGAGGCTAAAGTTGAGAAGAAATTTGAAGAAAAAAAAGACACACTGGCGACTAAACAGGATATTGCAAATTTAGAGATAAGAATAGAAAAAACAAAATCGGACATCATCAAATGGATGTTTCTGTTCTGGATAGGTCAATTAGCGTCGCTGATAGCCATACTGCAGATATTTTTCAGGAAGTGAGTTTGTAAACCCCCCCACCTTGACCGCAGGGCATTATACCCTGCGGGAAGGAAGAAAAGAAGTATAACCTTGCGCCAAGAGCGCAGGGCATTCCCAACAAGGTGTGGGGGTAAAGCGGCGGCAGGAGTTTACTTTTGCCATAGGCGTAGGGGTGGCGAAGTAGGGGTTTTCTGTAGGGACGAACCTGATGTGTTCGTCCTTTTTTTGTAGGGGCAACCACAGGGGGTTGCCCATTGGGGCGGGCACGGGGCGCCGCCCCTACGGGCAGACACGCAGGTCTGCCCCTGCAATAACAGACGGTATTGCAAAAGCGGTTGCCAAAACAACCGCTTTTCTGTTGTTTTAGCAAGGGACTTCTGGTAGGATTGAAAAAAAGGATGGAAAGCATGAATACTGCGGCAGTTGAAAAGAGATATACCTATAAAGACTATTTCCTGATGGATGACGAAAAGCGGTATGAGGTCATGAAAGGAGAGCTCTCCATCTTCCGCATCGTATGATACCATTGACAAGAGAAATATTTATGAACAGTACGGGGTAAGGGAGTATTGGTTTGTGTTTCCCCAGGAAAAGGTCATTGAAGTTCTGACGCTTGAAAATAATATTTACAGGGAATTTTGCAAGGCAAAAAAGACTGGCGGTGTGAAGTCAAAAATTATTGATGGAATGACGGTGGAATTAAAAGATGTGTTTGAAATTTAAAAAAAATAACTTTATTCCTCTCTTTTTTCTTCTCCTATCAATATCCATAGTTGCCTGCGGAAAGGATAAGCCGCATCAGGAAACTATTGCATCTGTAAATGACGCCCCAATCACTGTTGCAGAATTTCAAAGAGAACTCTCTTTGCTGTCAAAAAGAGACCCTGCCTTTAAGATAACCCGGCAGACCCTTGAGGAACAGCTCAATACCATCATTGATAAAAAGCTGTTGTTGCAGGAGGCAATGCGAAGGGGGCTTTCGGAAGACCCGCATTTTGTGGATACAATCAGGACATTCTGGGAGCAGACCCTGATAAAGGAATTGGTGGAATTTAAAACCATGGAGTGGGCAGACAGGTTGTTTGTCACAGAGGATGAAATTCAACATCATTACCATCTGATGCAGTATGCCCCTCTCGTGAGAGCGGCGAAGGCGAAAGATAAAGCGGAGGCAGAAGTCATAAAGGGAAAAATGGCGAAGGGATTGCCCGTTGACGGCGCAGAAACCCTTGGGCCTCTTTACCTTGAGGATGTGAGGTCGGATGTGCTCGCAAATGCATTTGATATGAATGCAGGAGAGACAAGGGTATATGAAGCTGGCGGAGGATACATTGTTATGCAGGTTATGAAAAAACAAAAGACCGCCCTTCCGCCGCTGAAAGACATCTACAGCCAGATAAAAACTTTCCTCCTGGAGAAGAAAAAACAGGATGCGATGGAAAAGTGGCTGAAAGATGTTAAAGGCTCCGCTAAAATAGAGATTAACGTTCAATTGTTAAAGGGAATTGCAGGTAAACAATAGGGTCAGCGAGTCAGGGAGTTGCCTCATACGAATTATTTGGGTTCAAGTTATAAACTTGAACCCGCTTCACCTTTTTATACAGAGCGTCATAACTTCGCATACCTGCGTTGCTCCTCGGTTCGTCGTTGCGGCGTATGCTAAAAATACGCCTCACTCCTCACCTTCGTCGCGCCTTGGTCTGCTTTGTTCTGAAGCTCTGTATGCGCAACTATTTATGTCGCTGTGTATAACTCTTTGACTCTCAAATATTCTTATGACAACCAAACCGCCGTTCAGGAGAAGAAATTATTTCATTAAAAAGAAGTTTCAATTTGATTTCGCCGTCAAGTTCCTTATCCTTATCGCGATAGAGGCGGTTCTTGCCATAGGGCTCTTCCTGTATGTCTCGAAAGGAACCCTTACCGCCGGCTACTCGGGTCCTGAGCTTACGGTAGCCAGGACATACGATTTTTTCCTCCCCATCCTCCTTTTTTCCAATCTCATCATAGTCGGCGCTACCGCTGTGGCGGGACTGGTTGTCCTCATATTTTTATCCCACAGGATAGCAGGGCCGTTATACCGGTTTGAAAATATTTTGAACGATTTGAGCAAAGGAGACCTTACCAGGAGATTTAAGCTCAGGGAAACAGACCAGCTGCTGGAATTGGAAAAAGGCATCAATGAGATGGCAAATACTCTGGATAGGAATGTGGGTGATATAAAGTCCGCAGCAGCCGCCCTCACTCAGCTGGCTTCCGAAATGCAAACTGCAGCAGCATCAAACCCTTCAGCGTCAAAATCATTGGAGCGTCTCCTGCAGGAGATATCCAGAACACTTCGCGAGTTGAAAGGTTCCGCCGATTTTTTCAAAACCTCGCTATGAGAGTCCGTTTCCTTTACCTCTCTCTCCCCTTCCTGTTCCTCATCTTTCTTCTCTGTCCGCCTCGCCTTGCTGCGCAGGAATGGAAAAATCCGTACGAGACGCAATATGCAACCGTATACTATTTAAAGGAAAGCGACCTTAACGTCTTTACCAGAAATATCGGCAGGGGTCTTCAATTTTTTGGCGAGAGTCAGGAAAAAAATCCGATGCTGGCAAAGAACAGGGTTGACAGCATCGTTGAGCGGGTAAAAAGGATCCTCGATATGTATCCGCCCAATCTCCATTTCAAGATATATATTTATCCGACCCATAGAGGGCTTTCGCTCAAATATCTGGCTATGGGGAGTTTTGAAAAATCGCCGATAGCGTTTTATGATCACAAAACCAGGGCTATCTATCTTTCACTCTCAGACACAACGGACGGCGTTCTGGCGCATGAAATAGCCCATGCAGTGATAAATTTCTTTTTCCCTGTGCCGCCTCCCGCAAGGATGCAGGAGATCCTGGCGCAGTATGCGGACAAGCACCTGTGGGGGGATTAACCCTTCTCTGCGATGGTTGTCTTTGCCACACCAGGCAAGCGGAATATCAGCAGCAAACCCCCTCCTATGCTCCTTCGCTGCCATTCTCATGATATTCAAATATATTCCCCTGATAATTTCTTAACACAACCTTATCCCTGGCCTGTGAAATGAGATAGGTTGGGCCAACAGGGATTTTCCCGCCTCCGCCCGGGGCGTCTATTACAAAGGTAGGAACAGCATAACCGGAGGTATGGCCTCTGAGTTTTTCTATAATGTTTATTCCCACGGATACCGGCGTTCTGAAATGGCTCGTGCCGGTAACCGGATCGCACTGATATATGTAATACGGCCGAACCCGGATCCGCAAAAGCTCGTGCATAAGTCTTTTCATGACAGAAGGTTTATCATTGATGCCTTTTAAAAGAACCGTCTGGCTCCCCATGGGAATGCCTGCATCTGCCAACAGTCCGCAGGCCTCTTTCACATCTGATGTTATCTCTCTCGGGTGGGAAAAATGGATGCTCATGTAAAGGGGGTGATATTTTTTCAGCATCTCAGTCAATTCCTTGTCCACCCGCATCGGCAGAGTTACGGGGACCCTTGTGCCAAGCCTTATAATATCAAGATGCGAAATAGAACGGAGTTTCTTCAGATAATACTCAAGGTGTTCTGTGGCAAGCATCAACGGGTCGCCGCCTGATATCAGCACATCGCGGATTGCCCTTTTGGTTTTAATATATTTATACGCCTCCTCAAATCTCTCGATAGACAGGGGAGGCATTTCTTCCCCGACCATGCGCCGCCTCGTGCAGTAGCGGCAATACATGGCGCAGGAATCGGTTATCAGAAGCAATACCCTGTCCGGATAGCGATGGACAAGGCCGGGGATGGGCGAATGCTTATCTTCGCCGCAGGGGTCTACCAGATCATGCGCTCCTATGCTGAATTCTTCAATTCTGGGGATTGCCTGCTTGCGGATGGGACAGTTTGGATTTGTTCTATCTATCAAAGAAAAAAAATAGGGCGTTATGGCCATTGCCAGCCGCCCATTTGATCTCTTTATGCCTTCCTCTTCAGAAGGTGTTAATGCAATAAGTGTTTTAAGCTTTTCTAATGTAGTTATTCTGTTTTTAAGCTGCCACTTCCAGTTTTTCCATTCGCGCAGTTTTTGAGCATCTTCGGACTCTATTGCAAGATTTCCTGCCGGATTCGTACTCGGGGGTTCAGAGCTGATAGAAAGCTCCATTATTTTTCCTCCTTTTTTAATTCATCCCTTGACGGGAGGTTTTTAACCTGTCCCTGAAGGTTTTTATCAGGGATAAGATTCATCTGCGGGTTGCTTAATTCCTCCTGGGCCTTTTCATGGGCCACCCTGTATTTAAATCCCTTCTTAAGGTGTCTCCATATGCACTCTATCTTTTTTACATCTTCCTCGCTATATTCGCGAAAACTCTTTTCCCCGATGGCAATCTTTTGCGGTTTTATATACCCCTTCTGCTACAGATAATATAATTTCTGTCTGGGGATATCTATCATCTTTAAGAGTTCATGTGTCTTTATGCTCATAATTATTATAGGTCTTATAAGTCTTATATGACTTATTTCATTGTTTTTTAACCATCTTCAAGTTTAAATTTATTCTTGAACTGAATAATATCAAAACTATGGATCTTGTCAAGGGGAAAGTGAATAAATGTTGTCAACAAATAGAAATGTCCGCTTTTGTAGCAAATGAAATGTCCGCTTTTTGATTCTGCAGGAAAGGCACGGAGGGCGTAGCCCGAAGCGCCTTTCCTGCCTCGGTCTTTCTGACTTTGTCCGATTCTACGCAACTG
>JACQEJ010000138.1 GCA_016200645.1 Deltaproteobacteria bacterium
AATAAATTTTAGCGATTTTTAAACTTTCCGAATATTCCGGTTACTCGTCCTTTTTTGCGGTTCGGGCATCCATGCCAGCGTTGGAGCCAAAGTGGGTATGACGGCTATATATCGCCTTATATGCCTCATAATATCCCATGACCTTTTCAACATATTTCCTTGTTTCCTGATAGGGGATGTTTTCTACAAATTCATCCATATCCAGCCTGCCCCATTTCTTCAACCATTCATCTACCGCATTGGGACCCGCGTTATAAGCGGCAATGGCAAAAGGCAGATTGCCTTTATATCTGCTTATAAGTGTTTTGAGATACCATGCGCCAAAATTGATATTCGTTGACGGAGCAAACAGGTCATCCTGTTTCAATGGTCCGAAGGATAATTTTTTCGCTATCATCTCGCCTGTACCCGGCATTATTTGCAACAGGCCGACCGCTCCGAGGTTCGACACCGCCTTATCGTCAAATTCGCTTTCCTGCATCATGACCGCATAGATAAGGAAAGGGGCTAATTGAAATTCGCCGGCAACCTTCTCCACCATCTCTTTGTAGTCTTGGGGATAGGCAAGCTCAAAGGTTAAGGGAGAAGCATGAGAGAAGTGATTTCTTGCAAACAGATAGGAGTGATAAAAATCGCCTGCCTGTTGATAGAGCAGGCTTATATTGAGAGGGTCTTGCCTGTGGTCCATAGACGCCAGCTCTTTTAACGCAAGATTACTCAGCCCGAGTTCCAATAATCTCCGTGTTCTTTTTACCACGTTAGAAGCTTCCTCTGTTGGAGGCAAGTTATTGCTGAAGGCAAAGGGTTTTTTATCGGGTGAGTTTCTAACGGGGTTTATAGGCAGAGATCCCGGCGAATTTCGGACTTCCGATTCTTGATTTGAAATTCTAAAATCCGCAATCTGCAGCTCGTAACCGGAAATGCCTTCCAGGGCTCTTTTACTGCTAACAGAATAATAGGTGGGCGGAAAACTCTCTGCCGCAGTCTTGAATAATCTCAGGGCATTGTCCTTCTTCCCCAGCATAAGAGATATCTTCCCCTCCCAATAGAGAGCCCTCATTCTTAATTGAGAGTTTTCTAAAGATTTTAATGTCTCAAGTGATTCCTCTAAATTTCCCTGACCATAGTATATCCAGCTTATCTGCCACAGGACGTTATTCCTGTGAGAAGACAAAGGATTTTCCTTCAGGAGTTGTTTAAAAAAAACAACGGCCTTGATTGAATCCCCTTCATCCTTTGCAATCATAGCGAGTCTGTAGATTGCCTCATCTCTGTAGTCCCTGACCTTGAGCCCTGGGATATTATCCGCATAAACAGCTATAAAGTTTTTTAATACATTTCTGGCAGACTCCGCATCCTTCAGTCTACTATAACCTCTGGCAAGCCAGATGAGCGATTCAATTCTCAGCTTGCCGTCACTTGTATGAGAAAATATCTCTTTAAATATCTCGTTCGCCGTTTTGTAATTTCTCGTTTGATACAATGCTTGGCCCAGAAGCAGGAGCAGCCTGTCATTGCGCTTCAGGGGAACCTCGCGCGGAAACCACGGCGGACCTTCGGAGAGATACATCTTAATCTCATCAATAGCCTTTTGGCAATTCCTTGTCTTTAAGAGCGCCTTTGCCCTTGTGGAGAATTCTTCCGCATCTAATTTTCTGACCTCGCCGGATAGAATCTGCGAAGTAAAAGAATCATCGTTATCTCCTGTTTGCGCAAACTCTGTCAGCAGTTTTTTCATGAAAGGAACAGCCTCATCCTGCCTGTTGTTAAGGAGCAATGCGGAAATGAGCTTATGGAGAATACGCGGGGTTTGCGTGTTGTCTGAATATTTTGTCAGAAGCCCTTTATAGGCATTTATTGAACTTGTTATATCGCCCTTTGCAAGATAGATATCGCCGATCCTTTCCCTGGCAGAAGGAACCAATGGACTTGCGCCATAAGCGTCTATGCAGGACTTAAATGCATGGAGCGCCTCATCAAATCTATGGAGAGACAGGTATGCCTCTCCGAGATAATAGCGGGCGTAATCCGAAAGGATGCGGTCATCTTTCCCCGCAGCTTCCAGGTATTCTATTGCCTTTTCAAAGTTGCCCGTCTGATATGCCTTGTAGCCAAGGGACAGGCTGTTTTCCGATTCCATTGAATCGGCAGGGACGGCGGATGTCAAAATGTATACGATAATGGCGCCCACACATGCCAAAAGTTTCAGCGGAGGGGTGAAACATACGATATGTCTTGTCATGGGCATGGCAATAATGGGTTTAGATATTCATTGCGTGTTTCCGGGGGGCTGTATCCAGCATGGCCATGTGCCGCGCTATTTCTTCCGGCATCTTTCCGAGGTCGCCGATCTTATTGATCAGAAAAGAGTTGGTCATCATCAGCTTCATGGATACCAGCAGATAAGTTTTCTTAAATTCATCGCTCATTCGCATAATCTCATGCAGTTTGCCCATATAAAACTGCCGGTAGCAATCAACAATAGCCCTGTCAATATCTTCCAGGGTCATTTCCTTTGGCTTTATAATCGGATCTATGAGATTATATTTCCTGTAGTCAAAAACCTGAATATAGGGCTTGAGCTCTTCATAAATATCCGCATACGGCCACGGCGATATTGCAAGGAAATGGCAAAAGTCGGGATTATACTCTTTGGCAAGTTTTAATGTCCTTTCTATAGATTTCCTGGTTTCGTCAGGAAGACCCAGTATCATGGATGTCTCTGTGATGATGCCGTGCTCGTTTAAAAGCCGCAAGGCCTTTTTTGCGTCTTCAACCTTGACATCCTTTTTGAACAGATCAAGGGTTGACTGGTCAGTCGCCTCCGTGCCGACATAGATATGGATAATGCCTGCCCTTCTATACTTTAGCAGCATATCCCTGTCTCGTAAAATATCTTCCACCCTCGTTTCCATAAGGAAGTATATGCCAAGATCTTTTTCTATCACTAAATCCAGAAACCTCTCCCACCTTCCCCTGTCAAGGGTCGGATAATCATCGGTCAACAGCACAACATTCACGCCATAACTGTTTTTCATGGTTTCCACATCTTTCACCAAACTCTCCGGAGATCTTGCCCGCCAATCCTGCCGCCAGAACTTTCTCTGGGAGCAGAATGTGCAGTCCTTTGTGCACCCCCTTGATGTGTCTATGGCGCCGAGCCTTGAATCAGGGATTATGAAATAACGATAATCCTCCCAGTCCAGCAGGTCCCATGCCTTGGGGAGATTATCCATCTCTCCGGCCTGCATGAGAGGCCGTGTTTGCGTCCTTACGATAGAATCGCCGTCTTTATAAGCCAAACCCCTTACTTTGCTTATATCCCCGCCTGCTTCCCTCACTTGAAGAAACTCTGCAAGAGTTTTCTCCCCTTCGCCCTTTATGATAAAGTCAACTGATGCGCTTAACCTGAAGACCTCTTCATCCATAAATGTCGGATGGATGCCGCCGAGAAGGGTTGTAATATTCGGATTTATCTTTTTGGCAGTCTCCAGTATTTTAAGGGCATCGGGGAGTGTGCAGGTTATGGCGGATGTTGCCACATAATGGGGTTTGAATTCCTTTATCTTTGCCTCAATCTCCTTATGCCCCACGCCTTTCGTCATTGCATCATATATCTTGACAGATAAGCCTGCATCCCGCGCTGCCCCGGCAAGATAAACAAAAGAAAGCGGCGCCCATCTCCCTGCGACCTCAACCACCCCTGCGTGAAACGGCGGCGTTATGAATAAGATCTTTCTCATATTTATCAAGGTATCACAGCCATCCGCAGTTGTCAATTTACAGCCTCGTTAGAAAGTTTGATGGTATCGTGATATAATTTCACACCTTATCATATTTGAATCGCACCACGGAGGCTTTCTAAACGGGGCTTGTGTGACTTTGTGAAAAATGATAATGTGAGCGATAGGTATGAAGATAACCATATTGGGCTGCGGAACATCAACCGGTGTTCCTGTAATTGGCTGTAAATGCAGCATATGCACATCAAGAGACATTAAAAACAAACGGACGCGTTCGTCCCTTCTTGTAAGTGCAAATAACAAAAACATACTTATAGACACATCTACCGACCTGAGGCGCCAGGCTTTGAGTCATAATATAGAACATATTGACGCTGTTCTGTATACCCATCCCCATGCCGACCACATCCACGGCATTGACGAGCTGAGAAGCTTCAATATGATTCAGAAAAAACCTATCCCGTGCTACGGCAGCGAATTTACCGTCAACCGCATACGGCACATGTTCGATTACATCTTTACCGCCGATGGGAACGACGGCTGGAAGCCGGAACTCGAAACCTTCCTAGTTTCAGCGCCGTTCGACCTTTTCGGGCTTTTGGTTCAGCCGGTAAACATTTATCACGGCAAGATGCCGATCCTTGGATTTAGAATCGGAGGAGCTGCATATATAACGGATTGCAGCCGTATCCCGGATGATTCCAAAAAAATGCTGGGTGGGCTTGAGATATTGATACTGGGCGCCCTCCGCCACAAACCGCATCCCACCCACTTCAGCATAGAAGAGGCGATACAGATTGGGGCAGGGCTCAAACCGAAAAGGGTTGTCCTTACTCATCTTGGACATAATCTGGATTATGCTGCAACAAATAAATCGCTTCCTCAAGGATTTGAGCTGGCGTATGACGGGATGGAGATAGTGATATAGAGACATTGTTGTATAACAGTTATAAAGTTGTCAAGTTATAAAGTCGCGAGTTTAAAAACAGTTCACAGTTTACAGTTAAGGTTAACAACATTTTGCATTGTTCACTTTGCACTTTGCATTGTATCTAAGCAGTTATCCTCGTCCCTGCCTTTCCCTTCAACGTCGGCTCCAATAACTCCGGCATTGTTATTATGACCTCTTGACCGCCGTCCTCAAGAAATTCAATAGCTGCCTCGATCTTTGGACCCATGCTGCCGGGAGCGAATTCGCCGGCAGCGAGATATCGTCGGGCCTCTGAAACAGTGAGTCTGCTAAGTCCTGCCTGATTCGGTTCCCCAAAATGTATATAAACCCTGTCAATGGATGTGAGGTCTATAAATGTCTCCGCCCCTATTGCATGAGCCAATACTGCGGTTGCCAGGTCCTTATCTATTACCGCATCCACGCCTTTCAGACCGCCGTCTTCGGACTCTATCACCGGCACGCCTCCGCCGCCTGCGGCAATCACCATTACACCGTCCAGCGCAAATTTTCGTATAACATCCGCCTCAATTATCCGCAGCGGCCTTGGCGACGGCACAACCCTCCTGTAACCCCTGCGGCTGTCCTCAACCATTACCCACCCCTTTTCATTTTGAATTCTTTCCGCTTCTGCCTTTGTATAAAAAGGCCCTATCGGTTTTGTAGGATTTGAAAAGGCCGTGTCGTGTTCATCAACCACAACCTGGGTAACAATCGTTGTGGCATCTCTTTGTATGTTGAGCTGATTGAGCTGATTATAGAGCGACTGCTGAATCATAAAGCCGATGCCGCCTTCTGAATCCGCATTGCAGATGTAAAGCGGCATGGGAGGTATGATCTCCTTGGCAGCCTCATTTCTTATGACTATATTGCCCACAATAGGACCGTTGCCGTGGGTTATGACAATGCTGCTGCCTCCTGCCGCCATCCTTGCGATAGAGGCCATACATTTTTCCGTATGCTCAAACTGCTCTTCAATTGTTCCCCGCTCCCCCTGCCGTATAAGGGTGTTGCCTCCGATGGATATGATGGTTATTGATTTGCCGTGCATGGCCTGATGATACCTGCTTTTACAACTGCTGTCAAACCACCTTCCGGATAAACCGTAAAAAAAATCAAAGCCTATTTTTGGGATAAAGATTGGATTTGCAAAAGATATATTCTTGTGATAGTTTTTTAAAGAAAGTAGACAGCAACCAGTAGAGAGGGAGAAAAGAAAAAGGTAAATAGTATATAGTAGACAGTAGAAAGGGAGAAACATAGTCCAAGTCTTTCCTGTCTACTATCTACTCTCTACTGTCTACTTTCAAAAAGTCTACCATCTGCTACCTACTGTCTACTTTTTTTCAAAAGGAGGCCTATGAAAAAAATCGGCTCATTTACCTTTGTTTTGCATTCCCACCTTCCTTATGTCCTGTCCCACGGCAGATGGCCGCACGGCACAGATTGGCTGAATGAAGCAGCGGCAGAAACATATATACCCCTCCTCAATATCTTCAATCGTCTTGTTTCAGAGGGTATTAGTCCTAAAGTAACCCTGGGGCTTACCCCTGTCTTAACAGAGATGCTGGCAAGCCAATCCTTTAAAACAGAGTTCAAGGCATATCTCGGCCAGAAATTAGAGGCGGCAGGGAAAGACATTGCAGAATTTGAATCTCTGGGTCAGCCTGACTTTGCAAAGGTTGCCAGGATGTGGAAGGATTATTACAGAAATATATACAAGGATTTTGTTGAACGGTATGAGCAAAATATTGTGAAGGCCTTTGCTGACCTTCAGAATCAGGGACATATAGAGATTATTACCTGCGGTGCAACCCACGGATATTTTCCCCTGCTTTCGCAGGATATAAGCATCCAGGCGCAGGTAAAGCAGGCGGTGGCAGCGTACAAAAGGCATTTCGGGAAACAGCCCAGAGGAATATGGCTTCCGGAGTGCGCCTACAGGCCGGCTTATAAATGGTCGCCGCCTGTGAACACGGGAAATAAAAAAGAACCGTATAACAGAAAGGGCGTTGAAGAATTTTTAAGCGAGAATCACATTGAGTATTTTTTTATAGATGCGCATCTTTTAAAAGGCGGGAAGGCCATCGGTGTGTATCTTGACCGGTTCGACGCCCTGCAAAGTCTCTGGGCAAGATTTTCCGAGCAGTATAAGCCGCTGCCCGAGAATACGGAAAAGACGCCGTATAAAACCTATTGGCTCGGCGCTGCGGAGGGAAAGATGCCCGTAGCTGTTTTTACCCGCGACCCGAAGACCGGGCTTCAGGTGTGGAGCGGCGAGTGGGGCTATCCAGGAGACGGCAACTATCTTGATTTTCACAAAAAGAGATTCCCGGGCGGAATGAAATACTGGAGGGTTACCAGCGCAAAGGCGGATCTGGCGGACAAAGAAAAATATGCGCCTGAGGCCGCGTATGCGCGCATAGGAGAGCAGGCAGACCATTTCAAAGAGTTGATCAAGGCCAACCTTGCAGAACATCTCAAGGGCCGTTCCGAGCCGGGGATCGTGGTGTCTCCTTATGATGCGGAACTTTTCGGCCACTGGTGGTTCGAAGGACCTGAGTGGCTCTACCGTGTAATCAAGGCCCTTCATGCGGACGGGAGCGTAGACATGGTAACAGCCGGAGAATACCACGACAAACAAAGACCGACCGAGGTGATATCTTTGCCGGAAGGCTCGTGGGGAGAAGGCGGCTATCATTGGATATGGCTGAATGATACGAACCAGTGGACGTGGAAGCATATCTACGAATCCGAAGAAGAGATGATAAAGCTGGCGAAGCAATACGGCGGCAAAAAAGACGACGGCCTTTTGCAGGACATTCTGAAACAGGCTGCGCGGGAGCTTCTCATCCTTGAGGCATCGGATTGGCAATTCCTCATCAGCACCCTTTCCGCAAAGGATTACGCTGAGGCAAGGATTGTGCGGCACTACGAGGATTTCAAAAGGCTCGCGGAAATTGCGCGGATAAAAGGGGAAGGGAAAGATATGTCGGCAAGCGACAAAAACTTCCTTGATATGTGCCGGCAAAGGGATGACCTATTTCCTGATATTGATGTTGCGTGGTTTAAGGAACTGGAGTTTAAGTAGCATTTGCTATATCAAAAGAACTTTACCAAGACTTGACAGTTGCTCATAATTTGCCCTATGACTAAAATAGAAAAACAAAAACACAAATCTGATTTTAAAAAAGATTTGAAAAAGTTTACAGAGAGTTTAAAAGAATATGTGTCAACTGACACGGGCGAGTGGACAGTCAAGGGTTTTATTGACATATACAAGAGCATCTACACTATTTCGTCTGACACAAAAATTGTTTCCAAAATTCTTGAAATCCACATCTTTCCTGAGTTGCTGAAGTTTGCCGACTGTATAGGTTATTCAATCGTTCTTGCAGAGAAACAGAATTGG
>JACQEJ010000139.1 GCA_016200645.1 Deltaproteobacteria bacterium
ATTTGCCTTAATCTTTCAATATCGCCGGCAGCATACGCATCATTTACCTCTGCCATAAGTTTTGTTTGATGTTCCTTTTCTTTTTCACCTGTTGCCTTATCAGGATGAATTTTGATTGCAATTTGACGATATAATTTTTTTATTTCTTCAGAAGGCTTAAAATCCTTGCTGAATTCTTCTTCTTTTTCTTTGGGAATTTCATGCGAACGAAATTCCTTTGCTGTGCTGTTAGCAGTCTCACGGGCGGTTTCTGATTTTTCCTGAAAAGCAGTATCTTGCGGGTTTTCTCTTGCTATCTTCTCTGCAATCTGCGCATTGATTTCATCAAGTTCAACATATTTAATAACGACTTCTATTAAATATCTATGCTCAAAATGCAACATAGCATTTCGCAGGGTGGTCAATTCAAGTTCTTTTTCAGCCAGCAGTTCTGACGACTTGGCAAGTTCAATACGCTTTAATTCCAGTTCATCTTCTTCCGGCGAGTTTATTTTTTTGCTTGGTGTATCCATAGTAGTGTTTTTACTCCCTTTCTACCAACCCCTCACCCCGGCCCTCTCCCGCAAGGGGCGAGGGAGGTTACTCCGACGCATTAAAGAGAATATCTCCCCGCTTCCAGCCGAATTGCTGGAGTCTTTCAACCCCATTAGAAAAAGATTTTCTAATGGGGTAAATAACCTTCAAATCTGTGTCTGTTGCCTCGTTTATTCTTGGCATGCTTATCTGAACGCTTCAAACCCTTTTAAATAATCGTCATAATCTATCGGAGATTCAACTCCAAATTCAGCCAAAAGGTCTATTGTTTCGCTTACAGACAATTCAAGTTTTGAGGCAAGGGTGTTTAGGGACATCTTCCCATCTTTGTAAAGTTTTATCATCAGAAATTCCCACCCGTAATCTATAAGTTCTCTTGCCACCGTGGATTTGTCCTTATGGAGCATACCGGCCATTTCGTTTATTCTTTTTATCTCCCTGTCTTTCAGCCTTAGACTTATTACCGACATTATTTGCCTCCTTTCAGCCTTTTTGCGGCATCATCTATTATCCCTTTGCTGTATCGCCCATACAAAGATAGTTTTTCGAGTTTTACAATCGCCATCTTCCTGTCAATTCTCCCCTTTTCGGCGGTCTTTATTAAAAAGTGGATTGCTGTTGCAAATTTAATATTTAGTATCTTGCACGCCTTTATAGTCGGCAAATCATCCACAGCAAGAGGCAATTGCTTTTTCAACGCAATAGCAAGCGCTTCAGCCTCACCGGCATGAATTCTGAAATCTCTGCACAGCGTGCCGACTACTTCCTTATTTGCTGCAGCCACTTCAATTTTTTGGTCATTGATAAAAGCCGAAATCAATTTAGCATCAAAGGTATCTTTGCTGGTGCATTCAGCCTCTACCATTTTCGGGATTATTATTTGAACATCTTCGGAAACACCCCGCAACAGTTCGGTCTTTGCCAGTAATATCAATGTAGAAGAATCAAAAACTATTTTCATGTGTTTACAATATACTACAAGTGTAGTTGGTAAATCAACTTTCTTTTTCCTAAACACCATTTTGTGTTAGGGTTTAAGAAACACCCCCGCTGATAAATAAAATTATCTCTCCCCGTTTCCAGCCGAGTTGCTGGAGTCTTTCAATAACCTTTAAACTTGCTTCCCCGTATCAAGTACGGGGCAGGTTCTCAGCTCCCCTTTAACATTATGAAATTCAACTGCCTGCCTGTTTTCTTGTTATCCGCTCTGTAAGAGAAGAACAGATCGTTTCTGCACGATGTGCATAAATCTTCTACGGAAATATTTTTTTCCAAGATGCCGCTGTTTGCCATCTGGCTTAAATTCGCCTTTTTTAAATCAAGCTGCCAGCAAGAATCCCCCCTGCCCTCCTTTGCTAAATCCCCCTTTGATTCCCCCTTTTTCAAAGGGGGCGGGGCACCCATCCGAAGGATGGGTCGGGGGATTATAAATTCATTGCCCCTGAACTCTTTTGCAACCGCCCCATCAACCTTATAACAGCATTGGCCGATGGACGGTCCGATTGCGGCCAGAATTTCTTTTTTATCAGAGCCAAACTGTTTTACCATAGTATCTATTGCCTTTTGAACAACAGTTTTTACTGTTCCCTTCCACCCTGCATGAACTGCCCCGATAACCTTTTTAACAGGGTCAAGCAATAAGATTGGCACACAGTCCGCTGTCAAAATCCCGATTGCAAAGTCATATTGATTGGTTATTATGGCATCTGCTGAGGTTTTGGAAAGGTTTAATATATCTTTTACAGGTTTATCAATTACCAGAATATCACTTCCATGAACCTGATTTATTGTTAAAAGCCTCTTGACATCAAAACCAAACAACCTCCCAACAGCAGCCTTAGTGTGCTCTATATTTGCAATATTATCTCCATCCCGCATATCAAAATTTAAAGATGCAAACGGGGGCTTGCTGATGCCTCCGATTCTGGACAAAAAACCGTGGCTTATAAAATCAATAGATTCCAATATGGATGATGAAGCATATTGTATGCCGGCAGTTTGCTTTAACAAGCCTCCTCCAATGCAGTTATGATGCCGTTTATATCATCAGGCAAGGGCGCTGTCCATTCCATATACTCCTTTGTTGCAGGATGAATGATGCCGAGGGTTTGCGCATGGAGGGCCTGGTGTTTCAGATTTTTTAAGAGCATGGTTAATTTTGGCGAAAGTCCTGACGGCATATTGCTTTTGCCATACACAGGGTCTCCTGCAACAGGATGGTGTATGGCTGACAGATGCACCCTTATCTGGTGCGTCCTGCCTGTTTCAAGCACTGCTTCAACGAGCGTGAAATTATCAAATCTCTTTATTACCTTATAATGCGTAACCGCCCTTCTACCCCTGCTTGTTCTGACGGACATCTTTTTTCTCTCTGATATATGTCTTCCTATGGGAAGGTCAATGGTTCCCTCATCATTTTTAACCACACCCCAGACAAGCGCCAAATATTTTCTTTTAATTGAATGCTCTTTGAATTGTTTGGCCAGGAAGTGATGGCTTTTATCTGTTTTTGCAACAACCAAAACCCCGCTTGTATCTTTATCTATGCGATGGACTATGCCTGGCCGCAATGCGCCGCCGATTCCGGAAAGGTCTTTACAATGATAAAGCAATGCGTTTACTAACGTGCCTTTTGCGCGGCCTGCGCCCGGGTGCACAGCAAGGCCATGCGGTTTATTTATGACGATGATATGCCTGTCCTCATAGAGAATATCTAAATGAATTTTTTCAGGCTCTGCCTTGATAAGCTGGGGCGCAGGGATAGTAATGCCAATTTGGTCGCCGGCCTTTATCCTAATGCCGGCCTTTGCAGGTTTGTTGTTAAAAGATACATGGCCGTCTTCTATTAAATTTTTTATCCTTGACCGGGTTAAATCAGGAAGTTTTTGCGAAAGGAAGATATCAAGACGGGTCTTTGCATCGGATTGGGTGACGGTGAATGTATGGGGCATATTAAATACAGGCAAGAGGTGATTGGCAAGAGGCAATAGGAAAATTCAAAATGCAAAATGATAAATTAAATGTAAAGATTAAATTCCTTGATTTTGATAGTTGATTTATATTGCCCATAGCCTAACGCCCCTTGCCTTTTTCTACCATATATCGGATTCTACATCGCCGCTCCTCTTTACAAGAATATCAACAATCGCTTTATTATAAAAATTTGTTTTCTTCAGAAGTTCCGGGTCAACCCTGCTCTTATAAAGTTCTTCTCCTTCTTTTAATTCTTTTTCCAGCGTTTCAAACAGGTTGTCTTTCTTTATGCCTTCCTTTATCTTTTCCTTATTGTATAAACCAATATCAGAAAGGATAGTCCTTGCCAGTCTTGCTGCGGCCTCCGGTGATGTAATCAGAGCCATACTAAACCTTTTCCTTTAATATCTCTTGGGCCAGCAGTTCGCCGCCCATTTCTGCATTGGCTTTTACAAGCCTTTCTACAAGGTCTACATCCTGCTTTTTGAACGCTTCTATAATCTCATTGTGCTGTTTTACTGAGCTCTGCATCCTGCCGGGCAGGCTAAGAGAGGTTCGTCTGAATCGTTCAAACTGTTGGACAATCGTATGAATCAGATTATACAATTTATCATTACCGCACAGCTTTAAAAATACATCGTGCAGTTGATTGTCTAATTTAAAAAAGTTTTTTACATCATTTTTCTCGGCGCACCGCGTCATTTGCGAATTCAAATCCAGCATCCGCTGTATTTCCTTATCGCCGATTTTGCAGCACGCCATCTTTGCCGCATAACCCTCAAGCAGGCCTTTTATAGCATAAAACTCTATTACATCCTTGTCTGTAATAGGGCTTACAATCGCCCCTTTCCGAGGGGTAAAGGTGATAAAGCCCTCAGACTCCAACTGCCTGAAGGCTTCTCTTATAGGGGTTCTGCTTATGCCAAACCTTTCAGCAAGCTCCGGCTCCGGCACCCGCTCGCCTGGTTTAAGCCCCCCCTTTATTATAGATTCCTTGACAAAATCAACAATCCTTTCTCTTAAAGTAAGGTGTCTTTCCACAGGATATTCCATAATCTTGGTCATTTGTCTCAAGGTTTACCCCGTTACAAAGCCCCGTCCTTTCTAACGGGGTTCACTTGCCCCGCAAATATACCAAAAATATACAGTATACACAGCTAAAGGTCAATACATTTTTAATCGGGCGTCCAACCTGATACCTTTAGGAAAGCGCCGCAAAAAATACTATAACAAACACACTAAATATTATTACATTGTTCTTAACGGCATGCCCCCACACCAAAGATTTTGGTGTGGGGGCATGGCAATGTAAGGGCGGCCCTTGCGGCCGCCCTGTTTACGGGATGGGACAAGCCCCTCTCCTACAGACTTATAGCTGCCCGTAACAATATTTAATGTGTTTGTGTTAATAGGCCAACATAGGGTTATACAGGGGTGTGGAGGATGAGGATAGGACTGCTTTACGGGATAAAGAATGAAAGTGTACATTTGGTGCCGGAGGGGGGAATCGAACCCCCATGAGGTTGCCCCCGCGGGATTTTGAGTCCCGTGCGTCTACCAGTTTCACCACTCCGGCCTTTTCTTTTTTTCAAACTATAACAAACGCACTAAATATTATTACATTGTTCTTAACGGCATGCCCCCACACCAAAGATTTTGGTGTGGGGGCATGGCAATGTAGGGGCGGCCCTTGCGGCCGCCCTGTTTACGGGATGGGACAAGCCCCTCCCCTACAGACTTATAGCTG
>JACQEJ010000140.1 GCA_016200645.1 Deltaproteobacteria bacterium
AAACTTATAATCGCTCATTTCGCGTATAAAGTAAATAACTTGTTGTATGCAATTTCGGTTTTTTGGCGGGCGCAGCCCACCCTTGTATCTTAATCCCGTAGTAGAAATACAGTTTTTTTGTTAAACTTACCCCGGATGCACAGGAGTAAGAGGGAAAGGTGAATCTGGGCCCACCCTTAGGCATTGAGCCTGTTTTGTAGATTAGATCCCTTTCCATGCGCTTTGTTACAACTCGAACGGTATCTTAAGCCTCCTCTTGAGGATGAGCTTGCATTTGCAAGGTTGATTCAAACAAAGCTATTACTCTTTTGCTCCATATCTCATAGAAAGGAGAAAGTCTATGTCTGCATCCGTAATACTCGGTATTGATGTTGCAAAGCTAAAGTTTGATGTCGCTTTACTTAGAAGCGGCAAGTTCAAAAACAAAGTCTTTAAAAATACTAAAGAGGGCTTTGAAGATTTATCTCTCTGGCTCATAAAACAGGATGTCCCTCATGTTCATGCCTGTCTTGAAGCTACCAGCACTTATGGTGAAGAACTGGCTATCTATCTCCATGAAGCAGGCTATACGGTAAGCATTGTCAATCCGGCTCGGATTAAGGGCTTTGCCCAGAGTGAACTGCTTCGCACAAAGAACGATAAGGTGGATGCGGGCTTAATCGCCAGATTCTGCCTTGCCATGCGTCCTGCAGCATGGATGCCGCCTGCGCCTGCAATCAGAGATTTGCAGGCATTGGTAAGGCGGGCTGATGCTTTAATTGCCATGCGCATTCAGGAGGAAAACCGCCTCGGTGTTTGTCATGCTTCCGTAGAGCCTTCTATCAAAGAGCATATTGCATATCTGGAACAGGAAACAGAGAAAATCAAAGAGCATATCCGCGAGGCGATGAAGCATGATACTGAACTTAAAAGCAAAAGAGATTTGCTTGTTTCCATACCCGGTATCAGCGATACGACTATTGCCATCCTCCTTTCTGAGTTGAACGGCCTGGAACATTTTGATAATCCCCAGAAGGTGGTTGCCTTCATAGGGCTGGCGCCTAAGGATACGCTCTCCGGCATATCGGTAAAAGGCAAACCGAGAATCTGCAAGATAGGCAACTCCCGATTACGCAAGGCTCTGTATATGCCGGCATTGGTGGCAATAAGGCATAATCCGATAATATCCATTTTCTATAACCGCCTCAAGGAAAAAGGCAAAAAGGGCAAAGTGATTGTCTGCGCTGTTATGCGAAAACTGGTTCATATGATTTTCGGTATCCTTAAATCAGGGATGCCGTTTGATCCACATTATCATGCAACAAATGTAAATTTTGCTTGACAGGGAAAACGGTATCTACAACTATAAAATAAAGAATTATAGGATTTAGGAATACATTCCATAGAATATATTCCATAGTTATGGCGCAGATGCCATATATCTTTTGCGCTGCCGCATATCTTCAGAAAATACCAATCCCTGCAAAGAATTTGCTTTTCATATAAATCAGCAAATACAAATGAGGCTCTTGCAAAAGTCCCAATTCTGTCCCACAGAGTTTCTGATTGGGAATCTGCCCCCGATAGGTTCAGTCGGGGGCATATCCCCGATAGAAGCATTCGGGGATGACAGACAGTTTTGCAAGAGCCTCAAATGAAAGGAGGTGATTATCATGGCAGTAGAAAAAAGCATGGCATCATCCAGTCTGGTAGAGGTTATCGACCGGATACTGGACAAGGGCGTGGTCATAGACGCCTGGGCAAGGGTATCCCTTGTGGGCATCGAGCTTCTGGCAATAGAGGCCAGAGTTGTTGTCGCATCTGTTGAGACCTTCCTCAAGTATGCCGAGGCAGTTGGTCTTACGGCAACTGAAGCAGCGGCTGCATAGGTGTCAGCAGCAATTTAAGAGATCTCGCAGGACATCCTTGAGGTATAGAGGCGGCAAAGAGGCAAGGGAAACTATTTGTTTTTGCCCCCTCTATAAAGCAGTTAATGTCTTTTCAAGCATGTCTCCTGATCTCTTAAAAATATCAGCGAAGAATAAAACCGGAGGTATTCTGGCGCATGGAATTCCAACAGGATATACAACAGGACATACAGGGATTAGGTTTGGGGATTGTCAATCTGTATGAGAGACGGATGCGGATGGTTATTTCCTTAATCAGAGAGGCTGTAATGGCGGCGGCAGATTGCTCAAAAGAACAGGAAGAGATGATTGGTCAGATCAGAGACAATCTTGCCAATGTTGGATGTCTGCGGAGAAAGGACTTTGACAGCCATATGGCGGGTGTCTTAGCGCGAATGGAAAAGATGAGGAAAAGGACAAAGGATGCTGCGGAAGGATTCCTGACAGAGGAAGGCAAGATAGCGGATGAGATGGTAAATATATTAAGGAAGACGCTTGCCTGCGGGTTTACCCTGTCCGTGGTTGAAATCCTTCCGATTGTAAAAACAGAAATCCTGCCCCGTCATCATGAGATGGAAAAAAGACTTGCAGGGGTTTTGATGGAATTCCAGATGGAACAAACAGCATTGAATATCGCGCTGAAAGATCTCCTGTTCAAAGGAGAGAGGGTTAGGATAAAAGACCTTAAGGCAATGGTATATGCCATTAACATCTACTACGGAGAAAATGGAAAAGGGATAAACAGGGCGCTGAAGGGATTTGAGAAAACCAGACAGGAGACAACGGCTGAGTGGCATGGGCTCTTCTCCGCCTATGGGAAAAACAGGCATCAGGCATTGGAAGCAAGAAGGTAGCCGCACACTTTATGGGTGCGTGATATTCGCAGGCATAAAGCCTGCGGCTGCCTCTACAAATCTAAAAAAAGGAGGAAACTAAAATGACAAACGCAGATAATATAAGGACACTGACAGATGATGTTGTTAAAGCATATGGGGATAGGATAGAATCGCTTGCCTCTATCAGACAAGAGGTATCTCACATAAAACAAGATGCCGCCAGAATGCTGGATGGGTTTAAAGAGGCTGACAAGGAAAGGGCTTCAGAGGTTTCTCACATTAAGCAGGAAACCGCCAGAATGCTGGATGGATTTAGAAATGAGTGCGAAGACACTGCTAATGCATGGCACGGCCTTGTAAGCGCTATGCAGTCAAAGAGGGGACAAAAGCCAGCGAAGACTGCGAAGGTTAGGTATGCTCACGGTAAGGGGAAGAAAGATTAAAACAAGCGGAACCAAAAACAGGTTCGGAGATGAAGATGAAAAAATCTAAGGTAGAAAACATTACTGTAAAATGCGCCTTTTGTAATGGCGAGGGCAAAGACCCCTTCGGGCTTCTTTCTCCCCTTGCCTCATGTCAGGTTTGCGGTGGAACGGGTGAGGTAACAGTCCAGAAACCGGCTGTTAAGTGCGTTTTTTGCGGCGCAACAGGCATATACCGGGACCAGAGGCTGACCTGCACGGTCTGCGGAGGCAAGGGCATGGTTACTGTTTATGAGCCCTCCCGGACATGCCTCCTTTGCAATGGCAAAGGGGTTGTCCCGCATGATTATCTGCCGAGCCTCGCACTACTTAAAAGCCTGTAGGTTGGGTTGAGCAACACGAAACCCAACAATCCATTGCAAAATATTGTTGGGTTGATAAAACCAACCCAACCTACCGACTGCAGTGAAGGCGGCACAGAGGGATTAAAAGCATAGGGGCAAGGGGCAAGTTAAGATAAAGATTTATTTGTTCCATGACCCTTAACCCATGACCCCTGACCCTGTAATACATAGGAGGTATTTATCATGTCAATTGGAGAATTTACAACTGTGCTTGAGCCCCGAAAACTTCCAAACTTTGTGGAGACAGGTTATGTCCGCGATATTACGGAACGGGCGCTTGCCTATATTGCCGCAGGCTTTCCCGTCCATTTGAAGAGGATGGTGGTTGACAACTTCATCCACTCGGTCCTTAAAACAGATGAGAACATGCAGAAGACATGGGTGGACAACCGCCTCACCGTTGCCTGCAAATACGGTTTCACCCTCATCTATGATGAATTTACAAGGTCAAGGCCAGAGGCTAATAATGTCCTGCTTTCTGTGCTTCAGGAAAAGATGATGGATATGCCTGCTTCAAGGGAAGGGGAAGGGTATCTCAAGGTTGACCCCAACTTCACGGCGATATTTACGAGCAACCCGGAAGAGTATGCGGGTGTTTACAGGAGTCAGGATGCGCTAAGGGACAGGATGGTTACCCTTGACCTTGACCACCCGGATAGGGAGACCGAGGGCGCAATAACCGTTGCAAAATCAGGTCTGGGAAAAGGGGATGCCGGGAAGATAGTGGATATTGTAAGGGCTTTAAGGGATTCA
>JACQEJ010000141.1 GCA_016200645.1 Deltaproteobacteria bacterium
GACACAAAATTTACGAAATATCGCAGACGCCAAGAAGATGAATCTTGAAGACCTTACTGTGATAATATTAAACAGGCCGAGACATCAAGCCCTGATAGACGAAGTGAGAAAATCCGGCGCAAGGATAAAACTTATCCCGGACGGCGATGTGTCAGCGGCTATTGCAACTGCAAAGGAAGAGAGCGGTGTGGATGTGCTCATGGGCATCGGCGGCGCGCCAGAAGGGGTTATAGCAGCCGCAGCCCTGCGGTGCGTGGGCGGCGACATGCAGGGAAGGCTTAAGCCGAGAAATGACGATGAAATAGCGCGGGCAAAGAAGATGGGCATAAAAGATATAAATAAAATCTACCACATAGAAGAACTTGCTAAAGGCGATGTTATGTTCGCTGCCACCGGCGTGACAGACGGCGATTTTCTCCGCGGCGTCAGATTTTTCGGAGGCGGCGCAGAAACCCACTCTGTAGTTATGCGGTCAAAAACCAGAACAATACGATACATAACAGCAACTCACTATTTTGAACATAAGCCAAACTATTAACCCAAAAAATGCATCTGTATTTTTTTTGGGCTAACCCATGATTCCGTTAAAAGACGACAATCCTACCCGCACATTTCCCTTTGTCACCATCTTCATTATTGCAGTCAATATAGCCGTGTATATCTATCAGCTGACCTTGGGGACCAAGGCTGAAGGGTTTTTTGTTTTGAGGGCAGGGGCGATACCATATGAAATAACTCATTTTGTTGATATATACCCATGGGCGTTGATCCCGCCGCCGCTCACGCTTTTTTCAGCCATGTTTGTCCACGGCGGCCTGCTGCATGTGGGCGGCAACATGCTCTATCTCTGGATATTTGGCGATAACATTGAGGATAGGCTGGGGCATTTTAGGTTTTTCATATTCTATGTGCTGGCCGGCCTGATTGCCGGCCTTACACACATAATCATGCTGCCTGACTCTACCCTGCCGATGATCGGCGCCAGCGGCGCCATTGCAGGCGTTCTCGGGGCGTATTTCCTTTTGTATCCGAGGGCCCATGTCCTGACCCTGGTATTTTTCTTCTTTTTCGTAACTGTTGTAAGGATTCCTGCAGTGATCTTTCTCGGTCTATGGTTTATACTCCAGCTGTTGAGCTCAGGGATGAGCGGAGGCATTGCCTGGTATGCACATATCGGCGGTTTTATCGGAGGGATGGCATTGGTGAAATTATTTGAGAAAAGAAGGCCAAAAACCAGACATCAATAAGTAAGTTGAAAGTTGACAGTTGAAAGTTGAAAGATTTAAGTTAACGGACAACGGACAACTTACAACTTACTGTCAACTTAAATCTGTCAACTTTCAACGATTGATATCAGGAGAATGTATGCTGAGAAGGCCGGCAGTAGCATATCAATTTTATCCGGGCGAACCTGCGACGCTTAAAAGGACCGTGGAATCGCTGATAAGAAAAAATGTCGAAAAGGAAAATGCCCTGGCGATGATCGCGCCCCATGCAGGTTATATATATTCGGGAAGGGTGGCCGGCTCCGTTTATTCCAGAGTGAAACTGCCGGATACTATCCTGCTCCTCGGCCCCAATCATACTGGACTCGGCGAAAAGGCAGCCGTCATGTCTGACGGCGAGTGGGAGATGCCGTTCGGCAAAATGGCTGTCAATGGAAAACTCGCCCGCCTCCTGATGGAAGAATCTCCTCTCCTTGCGGATGATTCAACAGCCCATCTGGGAGAGCACTCGCTGGAGGTTCAACTCCCTTTCATCCATCACTTCAATCCCAACGCAACAATAGTTCCAGTAACCATCATGTATCTTGATTATAAGGGGTGCGAAGAACTGGGGAAGGCTGCTGCGAATGCAATCCGCAAATATAAGGATAGGGTTTTAATTGTTGTAAGCTCGGACATGAATCACTATGAATCGGATGCGGTGACAAGGAAAAAAGATAAGAAGGCGATAGAGAAAATTCTGACCTTAAATCCCGAAGGGCTTATGCGAGCTGTATCAGCAGAAGACATAAGCATGTGCGGCATTATACCGGCTGCCATAGCCCTTGTGGCGGCCAAAGAACTGGGGGCAAAGAAAGCGGAGGTTGTTGACTACGCGACTTCAGGCGATGCCAGCGGCGATTATGCCCATGTGGTGGGATATGCGGGGATATTGATAAAATGACCCCGCTCCCCTCAAACCGTCATCCCGTCATCCTCCGTAAAATAGCGATTAAAAACCTCGCTATTTTACATCTTCCACTTGCAATTGCTTCGCAGCAAGTGGAGCCAGCCGATTTGCCTGCCATACTTCGTTATCGGACAATTTTTACTCCTCACCGTATCGGTGAACATACGGCGACTTAAACTTGGAGATGCTCCTATAATAGCCGCTGTTATCGTAGACGGCGAAGATAAAAAGGCGATAGCCGCCGCAAAGAGGGATGGGGCGGACATTTTGGAATTACGGCTGGACTGTTTTAAAAAGCAGGATCCCGCATATATTCAGAGAATCATAAAAGACATTAAAACAGCGAAGCTGCCGCTCATAGCAACTATCAGGGGCAAGGCAGAGGGCGGAAAGGCCGGTATAAGCGAGAAAGAACGGCTGAGGTTATTTCAAAATATCATGCCGTTTGTGGATGCGGTTGATATAGAGCTTGGCTCAAAAAAGATACTGAAGCATGTAATAAATGCGGCCCATGCATCGAATAAAAAGGCAATTATCTCCTATCATAATTTCAAGGATACCCCCGAACAAGGAAGGCTGAACAACATTATACAAAGGGCTAAAAAAGCGGGCGGGGATATCGTAAAGATAGCAACATTGGCGAATAATAAAAAAGATATGGCAAGGCTGGCCTTGCTCACGGCTTCTCATCCGGATATAATTACCATTGCCATGGGGAAAACGGGAGTCGTATCAAGGGCGCTTTTCCCAATGCTCGGTTCATTATTAACCTACTGCTCGGTTACAAAATCATCGGCGCCGGGGCAGTTATCGCTCAAGGATACTAAAATATTACTGAAGATGCTAAAGGAGGCTTAATCATGGCTGTTAGAATTGCAATCAACGGTTTCGGAAGGATCGGCAGGAATGTGCTCAGGGCATCCTTGGAAGAAAAGGATTTGGACTTTGTCGCAATCAATGATGTGACGGACGCCAAAACCCTTGCGCATCTGCTGAAATATGATTCAGTGTTCGGCATATGCGATGCGGATATCAAAGCGACAGACAACTCCATCATCGTAAATGGCAAAGAGATTAAAATTACCGCGGTGAAAAATCCGACGGAACTTCCGTGGAAGGATTTAAAGATAGATGTTGTGCTGGAATGCACCGGACTTTTTACGGACAAGGAAAAGGCCGCAGGCCACATCGCTGCCGGGGCAAAGAAGGTGATTATCTCCGCTCCTGCGAAGAATGAAGATTTGACTATCTGCATGGGCGTGAATCAAGACAAGTATGACGCAAACAAGCATCATGTTATTTCCAACGCGTCCTGCACCACTAACTGTCTTGCGCCTGTTGCAAAGGTTTTGCTTGAGGAGTTCGGAATTGTGCGCGGGCTTATGACAACGGTTCATGCCTATACAAACGATCAGAAGATTTTAGATCTTCCGCACAAGGATTTGCGGAGGGCAAGGGCAGCCGCGCTTTCCATGATACCGACAAGCACCGGCGCTGCAAAGGCGCTATCCCTTGTCATTCCTGAGTTGAAAGGAAAATTGGACGGGCTTTCGATAAGGGTGCCGGTGCCTACGGTGTCGCTCGTTGATCTGACCGTTGAACTGGAAAAAGACGCCACGGATGCGGATGTCAATAACGCAATGAAAAAAGCAGCGGATGGAAAGCTGAAGGGGATATTGCAATACTGCGATGAGGAACTGGTATCTGTTGATTTCAAAGGCAACCCGCACTCTTCCATCTTTGACGCAAAATTAACAAAGGTCATCGGAAAGAGGCTCGTAAAGGTTTTCTCATGGTATGACAATGAATGGGGATTTTCGTGCAGGATGAAGGATTT
>JACQEJ010000142.1 GCA_016200645.1 Deltaproteobacteria bacterium
CGAACCGACTTACAAAACTATGCACCCTTCAGGCCCGAAAAAAGATTATGATTACCGGCTGAATGTCATGGACAGGGCAATAGAGGCTGGTTTTGAAGATGTCGGGATCGGAGCCTTGCTCGGCTTGTATGATTATAAATACGATGCGCTGGCAGCCATCAGCCATTCGCAGCATTTATATGAAAAATTCGGCAGTCATAGCCATACCATTTCCGTACCGAGGCTAAGACCCGCGGACGGCTCACTCATAGGCCGCGCGCCTTTTCCTGTTTCGGATATGGAATTTAAAAAAATTGCTGCGGTTTATCGGCTGGCGGTTCCGTGCGCCGGGGTTGTGGTATCAACGAGAGAGTCCTCTGTTCTGAGGGACGAGGCGATTCTAATCGGCGCATCGCAGATAAGCGCGGGGTCAAGGACGGAGCCGGGAGGATACGCTGAAGAAGTCAAAAGTCGAAAATCAAAAGTCAAAAGTAAGGCTGTAGAGCAGTTTTCTACCAATGACCACAGGGGATTGGAGGAGATGATTGCGGCAATTGCAAAGACCGGGCTTTTGCCGAGTCTCTGCACGACCTGTTACCGCGTGGGCAGGACAGGCGCGGACTTTACCGGCAAGACGCTTTCGGGCGATATGGAAAAATTATGTCAGGCGAATGCGCTGTTCACCTTGCAGGAGTATGTTCTGGATTACGCGCAAAACGGCGCAAGAGAATCAGGAACCGCTGCTATAGAAAAAGGGATTGAAGGGATAAAAGATACGGGTCTAAAAAAAGAGGTTTTAAAAAAGCTGGATGAGATACGACAGGGGAAGAGGGATGTTTTTTTCTGAAAGTCAAAAGTCAAAAGTCAAAAGTCAAAAGTTAGAGACAACTGCAATTATTGTAAATGGAGAGAAGAAAGAAATTTCAGCAGGGACAACGGTTCTTGGATTGTTGAATGAATTGGAGATAAAGCCGCAGGGAATAGCGTTTGGAAGCAGGAGCTTCCGGGACATCTGCATTCCCAAGCTGGAGATTGGGAACGAGAAGCAAATGAAATTGTTTTTTAAATCCCGAAGGGATGTAATTTTTATAGTGTTCTAAGATGTCAAATACCAAAACCCCGATGGGGTGACATTATTCCAAATAATCAGACAAAATAATTATTTCACCCCTTCGGGGTTGGGGTTTTTATTATTCTTTGGTTCTATAATAATATCAGCCCTTCGGGCTTGGATGTGGGAATTGTAAATGGAGATAAAAATGGATACATTAAAAATCGCCAACAAACAATTTAAATCCCGCCTCATGGTGGGAACAGGAAAATATCCGTCAAATGAAATCATGGTAAAGGCGCTGGAAGAGTCGGGTGCAGAGGTTATAACCGTTGCAGTAAGAAGGGTGAATCTTGACAGGAGCAAGGAATCTCTGCTGGATTATATTGATCTAAAAAAATATACTTTGCTTCCCAATACCGCTGCCTGCTATACGGCGCAGGACGCTATAAGAACGGCGCGGCTTGGGAGAGAGGCGTTGGGAACGGAACTGGTAAAACTTGAGGTTATCGGCGATGAAAAGACCCTTTTCCCTGACAATGAGGCGCTGCTTGAGGCGGCAAGGGTTTTGGTAAAGGAAGGGTTTATTGTTTAAGGAAGGGTTTATTGTTTTGCCGTATACCAATGATGATCCGATTATGGCGAAGAAACTGGAAGATATCGGCTGCGCCGCTGTCATGCCTCTGGCAGCGCCTATCGGCTCCGGCCTGGGCATCCGCAATCCTTACAATATAAGGATTATTCTGGAAACGGTTAAGGTGCCTGTTATCGTGGATGCAGGCGTAGGCACTGCATCGGATGCTGCAATTGCCATGGAGCTTGGCTGCCACGGCCTTCTTATGAATACCGGCATTGCAGGCGCAAAAGAGCCGGTGAAGATGGCGCGGGCAATGCGGCTTGCCGTTGAGGCAGGAAGGCTTGCATATCTCTCAGGCAGGATACCGAAAAAATTATATGCTACTGCGAGCAGCCCGGTGGAAGGAATGATAAGTTAAGAGTCAAAGAGTCAGAGTATCAGAGTGTCAGAGTAAAAAACTTTGACTCTATGACTCTTTGACACTCTGACTCTTATTTCAAGAGGAGGTTGTCGTGCATCCAATCTTATTTCAGTTCGGCCCGATTCAAATCCGCTTTTACGGGTTGATGTATGTAATCGCAATCCTGGTGGGAAGCGTCCTCATCAAGCGAGAGGTCAGGCGCAAGGCCATTCCATTGACCGATGATGATGTGATGAATTTTATCCTCTGGTCGGTATTGGGCGGGATCCTTGGCGCGCGAATATATTATGTTGTCTTCAACCTGGATTACTATCTTGCAAATCCAAAGGAGATACCTGCTGTATGGCACGGCGGACTTGCCATTCACGGAGGACTCATAGGAGGAATTCTTGTTGCGTATTCATATCTAAAACGGAGAAACATATCCTTCTGGAAAATAGCGGACTGTGTTGCTCCTGCCATCATCCTTGGCCAGGCATTCGGCAGATTTGGAAACTTTATGAATGGAGACGCCCATGGAATGCCAACCACCATGCCCTGGGGCATAGTATTCCCTCCGGAAAGTATTGCGGGCAGACAATTTCCAAACACCCCTCTGCACCCGACAATGCTCTATGAGATGGCAATAAATATTTTCATATTTTTACTGTTCTGGCTCAGTTTAAGAAAAAGAGAACATAAAGACGGCTTTATCTTTGCGGCATATCTCATGCTCTATTCCTTAGGCCGCTTTGTGGTGGAGCATTTCCGCGCAGACAGCCTCATGCTCGGTCCCCTGCGTGCAGCGCAGGTAGTAAGTTTGACGCTGGCGGTTATCGCATTAACAGTGATTGTGAAGGGGAGGTTGTGGAGGAAATAGCTAATGGCTCATAGCTCATAGTTTTTACTATCAGCTATCAGCTATCAGCTATCAGCTATGCTTTATTTCACTCTCTACCTCATAACTGACAGGCATCGGACAAACGGGAGGCCGCTTGCTGAAGTTGTTGAAGCGGCATTGCAGGCAGGCGCAAAGGCGGTTCAACTACGGGAAAAGGATTTAAGCGGGAAAGAACTGTTTGAATTGGCACGGCGCATGAGAGAATTGACAAACCAATATGGGGCGCGGCTTTTTATCAATGGCCGGCTTGATATCGCGCTGGCTGTGGAAGCGGACGGCGTTCATCTCGGACAAAAGAGTTTTTCGGCAAACGATGTCAAACAGTTTTTGGAAAACGCATCACGCATCACGCATCACACATCGCGGCTTTTAATCGGCGTTTCAACCCACTCTCGCGCAGAGGCAAAAAAGTCGGAAGAAGAAGGAGCAGATTTTATAACTTTCGGCCCGATTTTTTACACACCCTCTAAAGCAGAATATGGAGAACCACTGGGCATTGAGGCGATAAAAAATATAAAAACAGAAATTAAAATCCCTGTCTTCGCCATCGGCGGAATTAAAAAGGAAAATGTCAAAGATGTTATGCAGAAAGGCGCGGATGGTATTGCCGTGATTTCAGCGGTGATAGCCGCGGAGGATGCGGGGAAGGCGGTAAGAGAATTGCGAGGAGAACAACAATGACCCAATTAGAACAGGCAAAAAAAGGCGTAATAACAAACGAGATGAAACAGGTTGCGCTCAAGGAAGGCATGGAGCCGCAGTATATCCGTTCGTCCATTGCCGATGGAACGGTTATCATCACGAAAAACAAAAACCACAAAATAGAGCCGCTGGCAATTGGCAAGGGGCTTGCGACAAAGATAAACGCAAATATCGGTTCATCTCAGGACAAGGTAAATTTGAAGGATGAACTGGAAAAACTCCATGCTGCAGTCAATGCCGGCGCGGATGCAGTCATGGATTTATCAACCGGCGGAAAAATTGACGAGATACGGAAGGCGATTATACAGGAATCTCCAGTTCCTATCGGTACGGTGCCAATTTATCAGGCAGCGCTGGAGGCTGTGAGAAAAGGCAAATCCCTTGTGGAGCTTGAGGCTGATGAGATTTTTGAAATAATTGAAAAACACGCAGAGGATGACGTTGATTTTATCACTGTCCACTGCGGTATTACGCAGCGATCTTTAGAGCGGGTTAAAATTGAGGGAAGACTCATGGGCATCGTGAGCAGAGGCGGCGCGCTGACTGCGGAGTGGATGAATTTCAACAAAAAGGAGAATCCGCTGTTCGAGCAGTATGACAGACTTTTAACTATTGCAAAAAAATACGACATGACGCTCAGCCTCGGCGATGGCTTGAGGCCAGGGTGTCTTAATGATGCAACGGACAGAGGCCAGATTGAGGAGTTGGTAACCCTCGGCGAACTGGCGCAGAAGGCGGTTTCAGAAGACGTTCAGGTTATGATAGAAGGGCCTGGGCATATGCCGTTAAATCAGATAGAGGCAAATATTCTGCTGCAGAAAAGGCTCTGCCACGGCGCGCCGTTTTATGTGCTGGGGCCGCTCGTAACGGATATTGCCCCGGGCTACGACCACATCACATCGGCCATAGGCGGAGCCATCGCAGGGGCGGCAGGCGCGGATTTTCTCTGCTATGTGACTGGGATGAACAGATACGGTTGTCCGTGAACCCTGAAAGGGCGAGGCTTTTAAGAGAAAGCAGCCTGCCTTCCGATAAAGAGGTTTGCACCATGTGCGGAAGTCTGTGCGCTATAAAGGTTTCAGGGAAAGGCAATTAGAGAATTACGAATTAGAAATCAATATCAGGAAATTGTAATTCGTAACTTATAATTCCTAATTCCTAATTGTTTTACTTCTGTCCCAACGCTACTACCTTATTTTTCCCCCCTCTTTTTGCTTCATAAAGCGCAGTGTCGGCAAGGTTTACAAGGTCCCCTGAACTTATTATTGTGCTTCCGGAAGGATAAGAAGCTACGCCAAGACTGATAGTCAGATTTTCTTTGGTTAGATTTGCGTATGCATGGTTTGAGATGACTTCTCTTATCCTCTCGGCCTCTTCCTCCGCGCCTTCAAGATTGGTATGAGGAAGTATGATGGCAAACTCCTCGCCGCCATACCTTGCAACTATATCGGTTTTTCTTACCAGCTTCTTAATCATATCGGCAATCTCTTTTAGTACCTGGTCGCCTGTTCTGTGGCCGTATGTATCATTTATCTTTTTGAAATCATCTATGTCCATCATTATCAGCGAGATTGATGTTTCATATCTGACCGCCCTGTTGAATTCCTCTTCCAGTCTGGTATAAAAGAAATTATGATTGTAAAGCTCGGTCAGCCTGTCGGTTATGGCCAGGGTCTTCATCTCTTCTTTTTCTTTTGAGACCTCTTCAAAAAGCCTGGCGTTCTTAATTGCATGATAGGCTGAGTTTGCTATTATCTGGCAGAGCTTTATCTCCTTTTCCGCAAAACCTTTGC
>JACQEJ010000128.1 GCA_016200645.1 Deltaproteobacteria bacterium
CAGGAGCAGAAGCTTGCCGTTTGCAACGATGCGCTCGAGAAATGAAACATCGTCCTTTGCGAGTTCCTTTATTTTCCGTTTCAAAAGAACATTGGCAAAGCCGATAATAGAATTAAGCGGTGTTCGAAGCTCATGGCTCATGTTGGCGAGAAAAAGGCTTTTGGCGCGGCTTGCCTCTTCTGCTTTTTTTCGTGCATCCTGTAATTGCCGGGTAAGGCGTTGAATTTTCAGCGTTCTGTTGCGCAGCGCCCCCCGTGAGCTGATACTGATATACATGCCCGCGGCATACACAATCAACACTTTCAGAATCTCAACGGACCAAACGAGGTTGCGGTGTTCAGCAAATCCCATATACCACAGGAGAAAGCTGTAGAACAACACGGAACAGTGCGTAAGAAACAGAAGCCGCCCAAAGCTTGTATGAGTTTGATCAACAACATGCATGATAACAATAAAGAATACCCAGCTTTTTTCTCCGCCGGAAAAATAAACACCCAACGTGAAAAAAATAATATCTACGACAATAAAGAAGAGGCCAAGATCGAAATGCTCTAGCTTTGAGTACAGTAATCGCAGGAATCCCCATGAAACAAATGAGTATCCCATAAATAACGCCACGATGGTAAGGACACTCTGCCAGGAAAACTCATTGAGGAAAAAATAATTGTGGGCAATAATACCCGCCGTCAGGAAGGAAAAACCGATAAGGCGGATGACCGGAATTTGAACAACATTGATATGGCGGATGAATGCGCTCGAGGTTGGAAACTCTTGCAACCCTTCGCGCAACTCCAGTAGTAACTGTTGTTTATTCAATGCGTTACCGTAGTGATAAGAAGAACACGGGCTCCCTTCTCAACGCAGTCTACAATAATGGTGTTACAAGGGTGGAGGCAAAAAATTGGGAGATGTAATTCTCAGCCTTTATCGGGTTTGTTCTCAGTAGCATCGAGAAGAGTAGAAAACATCGGCTCAATTTCATCGAGCCCGCTATCAATAAAGTAAGAAATCCCATCGCCGAAGGAATGCAGAATAACAACGGCGTTCGCGTTGGCGTCCTTTTTAGA
>JACQEJ010000136.1 GCA_016200645.1 Deltaproteobacteria bacterium
AGATGCAATACTTTGAGGTTATTCTTGAGAACGGCCATATAGGCGCAGGCAGCAGCTATGAAGCTAAAAGGTATATTGCAGGCAAGGATATCTTATCTGTTATTTCTAATGTGAGGTTTCTTCCAAGGATAAAGAAGAGACACACAATAGAGGCTGTAAAGTCTATAAGACCGATAACAAAAGAGGAATATGTTAAAGGAATGGCTGAGGCGTTAAAAAATCCTCATCTCTTCAGAGTGTGGGATGGTTACCGATGCCCTATCTGCGGGGAGAGGTTCAGGGATATATTGTCATTTAGACAGCATATTGAAAGGTATGACGTTACAATGGCCTTTGCAGGCTAAGAAAGGAGGTGCTAATATATGTTTGGCATAGGGACAACGGAACTTATCATTATACTTGCAATCATCCTGATAATATTCGGAGTTGGGAAGCTGCCCAGCATCGGGACAGGGCTCGGTCAGGCTATAAAGAACTTTAAAAAGACATCGTCTGAAAACGAGTTAGATGTAACTCCACGAATGGAGAAACCGGAACCCATATCTTTGAAATCTGAAAAGTCTGCCAATGAAGTATAGCAGATAGGCAGTGATGCGGCAATTCGTATCTTAAAAAATTCTTGACAAGACTTTTTAAAATTGTTATAGAAGACCAACTCATCTGAAATGATTTTTCAAAAATGTAAATCAAACAGGCAATATCTAAAGTTGTTGTTATCTATCTGGTGAAGTAATAAATAAGCAGAAGGGTTATTACAATCAGATTGACAGCAAGACCAATGAATATCAGATAATCGGCAGGCGTTGGTTCCCAGTTCTTAAACATAAACAAAGTATAAAGCTTTAAAAAAAGATTGTCAAATAAATTTGAGGCGAGGTCAAGATGCAGGAAGAAAAATCAAGCAAGGCAGGCCCTATATTATTTGCAGCGGTGGTAATAAGCACATTGATATTCTTTTATTGGTTTCTCACCAAGCAGTAAAAAATCTCAAACCTAAAGGTTTGAGTTACAACCTGTAGTAACTCAAGGCTTTAGCCTTGAAAATCACAGAGGGGGAAGGGATTCATGAAAACGGTTATCGGTTTTGTAGTTGCCCTGGCAGTGAGCGCAGTATTTTTCATAGCGCTGGATGCCGTGCTTTTTAAGGCTCAGGGATTATCGTTGATATTTAAAGGATAAAAATTTATGCGTAAGCTCAATCTTTTTTAAGGTTGGCAGGCGATACGGCTGTCCTGCTAAAAATAACTTAAAGGAGCAGATAATTATGAAATTATCTTCACTCGTTGTTGGGAAAACCTCCTCCAGAAAAAGGAGGTTAATAACATCCCTGTTCTTTTTTATCTTTTTGTTTATCCTGCCCTTTTTGAACTCCGCAAAATTTTCTCCGATAGGAGCTGATACAGTATATGCCTCTGAACAGGCTGTAAAGGCTGAAGCCCCTGCAGGGGCAGAGGCCAAGCCGGAGGCAAAAAAAGAGGAATACCAGCCTGCGCCAAAACTCACTGAAAAAGATTATCCTCAGGTCAAATATATCAACGGCAGGATTATGACATGGCTTGTGGCTCAGCTTCATCTCTGGTTTGCAGCGTTCGTTCTTGCTGTCCCTATCTTTGTCTTTGTGATAGAGGCCATAGGCATGGCAACAAAAGATGAACGGTATGACAGGATGGCGTATGAATTTATCAAGGTGAGCCTGACCGCATACTCCATAACAGCCGTATTTGGCGGTCTTCTCTTATTTACATTGATAATATTTTACCCTGATTTCATGAAGTATATGGCAGGCATCTTCAGCCCAACCATACTCGCATACGCCTTTCTGTTCTTTGCAGAGAGCGCATGCCTTTATATCTATTATTACGGCTGGCATGCAATGGAAACAGGGTTCGGTAAATGGATTCACCTTACTGTAGGATGGATGTTGAATGTGGTCGGCACTGTGCTTATGTTTCTTGCAAATGCGTGGGTCACCTTTATGATGTCTCCGCACGGCGTTGACGCCAACGGCGTGTTTGAGGGGAATATATGGCATGCCATACACAACCATCTATGGAATCCGATAAACCTCCACAGGACTGTTGCAAATGTGGCTTACGGCGGCTCTGTTGTCGGCGCATATGCAGCGTATAAATTTTTGAGCGCCAGGACAGCGGAGGAAAAGGCCCACTATGATTGGATGGGATATACAGCAAACTTTATAGCAATATCAGCGCTGCTTCCGCTTCCTTTTGCAGGCTACTGGCTTACCGCAGAGATTTACGCATACAGCCAGCAGATGGGAATAACGCTCATGGGCGGCGTATTTGCGTGGCTCTTCATTATTCAGGCGGTTTTGATCGGCGCGCTCTTTCTTTCTGCCAATTATTATCTCTGGTGCGGCATGGAGAGGAGCAAAGGCGCTGAGAGGTACACCAAATATATCAAATATATTGCATTTGTCATTGTCTCCTGCTTCCTTGTCTGGTTTACGCCGCACACACTGATTATGACGCCCGGAGAATTAAAGGCGCTGGGAGGGCCGTATCATAAATATCTTGGTCCATTGGGCATCATGCCTGCCAAGAATACGGCTGTGAATATTATGTTGCTTTTTACATTCTTAAGCTTTCTCTTGTATCGCCGGTGCAATAAGATTGCCACAGTTTCATGGGCGCCTATTGGCAACGCCATACAGATAGCCATATTTGTTGCGGCCATAATCAATATCGCTACACTTGGAATCTACTTTGGCTATTTTACAAATACCGTATATAAAGTTGCATCATCTGTTCCGCAGGTTGCATCAACCCTTTTTGTCATTATATCCTGTATTATCATAGATGTGTTTATGTTCAAGGGCGCGAAAGAGGTAGCGCCGCTTCAA
>JACQEJ010000144.1 GCA_016200645.1 Deltaproteobacteria bacterium
ATCTTCTCCGCCCATCACAGGATCAGCGTTGATAACATGGTCTTTACCCAATACCGGTTGTAATATTTTTGCAATCCTTCGTGTAAGCTCCGGGTCGTTGTAGGTCGAGGCAGTATACTCGCTTTCATCCACTGTAATGATAGGAGCTCGGTCGGCTGGAATGCCAGCCGCTGCTGCAATGCCTTTTGTTATACGCTCGATGGACGCAAGGATGCGTTTGCGGACATCTTCCTTATACGCTCTCACAGTAATTTTGAGATGAACCTCATCGGGAATAATATTGTGCTTCGTTCCCCCGTGGATGGCGCCAACAGTCACAACCGCCGGATCAAACGGGGAGTTTTCCCGGCTGACGATTGTTTGTAACGCGAGGACGACTTCCGCCGCAACGACAATAGGGTCTTTGGTTGTATGAGGATACGCTCCATGTCCGCCAAGTCCACGAATGGTAATATCCACGGATGTCACACTCGCGAGCGCATATCCTTCGCACAATGCCACTGTTCCGGCGGGAATCGAAGCAGCATCGTGAAGCGCTACAGCATAGTTGGGTTCAGGAAATCTGGTGTAAAGCCCATCCTTCAGCATTGCTATTGCACCGGCGCCTCGTTCTTCGCTTGGTTGCCCGATCATGACAACCGTACCGCGCCATTGGTTTTTCATCTTGCTGAGCATCCGCGCAGTTCCGAGAAATGACGTCATGTGGAGATCGTGTCCGCAGGCATGCATCACGTTGACCTCTTCACCCGCGTCGTTTTTCGTTTTCACCTTGCTTGCATAGGGTAGTGCCGTCTTTTCCTCCAGGGGCAGGGCATCAAGGTCTGTGCGGACCAATACGGTCGGACCGGTTCCGTTTCTCAACACGCCGACAACGCCATAGCACACTCTTCCTGGCGGTTCATATTTCCCAATCCGTTCAGTCACTTCAAACACTAATGCGCGCAGTTCTTTGGCAACATACGCGGAAGTTTTTTCTTCCTGGTATGAAATTTCGGGATTTGCGTGAAGATATTTATACGTGTCAAGGAGCGATGGGAGCGCTTCTCCGATCATCGTATCCAAAACCTGTTGAGCCTGTAGGGTTGTTATGAAAAATAATCCACACGCGAAGAATTTGGTGAAGAATTTATAATTCATGCAGCGCTCCTAAAAATGATTTGTGGAAAATGGTAGGGGCGGGGTAACCCCGCCCCTACCAATTTTTGTATTGTGCGCAGGGGCGAGGCATGTTTCGCCCCTATCACTTAATCTTTCAATTTTATTCTAAACGTCGTTCCGCCGCCGGGCTTGCTTTCTTTCAGCGACAACTTGCCTTTGTGGTAGGATTCGATGATGCGTTGGGAAAGGCTCAGTCCCAAACCCCAGCCGCGTTTTTTCGTCGAGAAGCCGGGCCGAAAAATATCTTTCTTATGCATGGGGTCTATGCCTTTACCGGTGTCGGTCACATCAACGTAAATATATTCTGTGCGTTCGCCGACGGAGATGCTGATTTTCCCTTCTCCGCTATCAATGGCATCGAGGGCATTCTTCACGAGATTTTCAATGACCCATTCGAACAATTCGCGGTTGATGTGGGCATAAATGGCATCGGAGCTTTCGAGCTGAAGTTGAACCTTCTTTCCCGTTTGCGGAATACGACGCTGGAAATACTGGATGACCTTTTCGATGACCTCCGCCAAATTTTCGTCGCGCAAATCCGGCTTCGAGCCGATTTTGGAAAAACGGTCGGCAATTTTCTGGAGCCGCTGCACGTCATTATCCATATCTCGCAATGTTTCGGCGATGTTAGAATTGCTATCACCCGATTGGTGTTTCAGCAATTCTATCCATCCCATCATGCTGGAAATTGGAGTCCCAAGCTGATGCGCCGTTTCACGCGCCATACCTACCCAAATATTGCTCTGCTCGTTCCGTTTAATATAACTGAAGCTGATATACGCGATAAGAATAAACAATGCGACCATGGATAATTCGATGTACGGAAGAAGTCGAAGCCGCGTAATCAGTTTCGATTCGCCGAAGTGTACATAATTTAAAATAGTCGATCCATATTGTACTTTAATGGGTACATTAAATCCATCCATCTCAACCAAAAGCTGCTTAAGAACTAAGCGCTGTTGTTCAAGGGATTTCGTTGTATCAAGTTCGATGTTGCGAACGTTTTGTGAAAACGGTTGGATCGGTTCATTGTTCGCATCGGTATAAATGATGGGAAAATCAATATTGCGGATGATATTATCCAGCACGAAGCTATAATCGCCCTCCGGCGTTTTCCCGCCGAGATACTCGAACGATTTTGCGTAGAGGTTTGCAATTTCCTTCTGCTTGGCTTGAAGTTCCACCACGATTTCATGCGTGTACCACAGCGTCCCGCCTACGATCACGAATGCGAGGGCAAGCAGAAAAACCTTCACGTTGGATGACGA
>JACQEJ010000133.1 GCA_016200645.1 Deltaproteobacteria bacterium
TCCACCATGAATGTGGAGTGTCCACGCGCAATATCGTCTGATGCGCCTATTCGCGTGAATACCCTGTCAACAACGCCGATTGCCGCCTCGCTTGCAGGCACAAAACATCCCATCTGCGCCATAATCACAATCAGCGCAACCTGTCTGATATAAGTGGATTTGCCGGCCATATTGGGGCCTGTGAGGATGATTATCTGATTATCGGTTCCGTCCAAAAGGGTGTCGTTCGATACTAATCTCTCTTCCATGTTCGTCTCTATCACGGGATGCCTTCCCTCAACTATATTTATCGCATCGCCATCGTTCACCTTAGGCCGCACATAGTTCATCTCGTCCGACAACTCCGCAAATGCGCCAAGCGCATCGAGGCCCGCCAGAAGATTGGCGGTCTCCTGAATCCTGTCCCGGAAATCCGCTATCCTCCGCCTTATATCCTGAAAAAGCCTCTGCTCCAGTTCTATTATCCTCTCCTCTGCGCCGAGAACCTTTGCCTCATAATCCTTGAGCTCAGGCGTGATGAATCTCTCGGCATTTGCCATGGTCTGCTTTCTGATGTAATCGGCTGGCGCCTGTTCGAGATTCGCTCTGGTAATCTCTATGTAATAGCCGAAGACCTTGTTGTATCGCACCTTGAGGGAGCTGATGCCTGTCCGCTTTTTCTCCGCTGCCTCGAAGCCGGCAATCCAATCTCTGCCGTCCCGCGTGATATTTCTAAGTTCATCCAGTTCCGCATGAAAACCGTCTCTGATAAAACCGCCTTCCCGCATCATAGCAGGCGGAGCAGGATTGATGCCTGCCTCAATCAAATCCGATGCCTCTTTCACCTCATCCAATCCGTGATATATCCCCTTGAGAAGCGCAGAGTGAAAAGACTTGAGCAGATTTTTTATCACGGGAACGGTCTTGAGCGAATCCTTGAGCGAAACCATGTCACGGGGATTCGCAGTGTCAAGACTTATCCGCACGATGAGCCGCTCCATGTCATACACGCGCACGAGATGCGCCTGAATTTCTTCGCGGACAAGCTTGTCAGCGCCGGAAAGTTCCTGAACCGCATCAAGCCTCCGGTTTATCTCCGCAACATCCTTCAATGGATAATCAAGCCATGCCCTGAGCCGCCTGCCGCCCATCGCGGTCTTGGTCTTGTCCATGAGTCCGAGCAGCGTCCCCTTTTTTGCGCCGTGCCGTATGCCTTCGGAAAGCTCAAGATTCTTTTTGGTCATGGAGTCAATGACCATGAACTGATGCGGGTGATAGGTTGAGAGATTTTGAATATGCGGGAGGCTGCCCCGCTGTGTCTCCTTCACATACTGAAGCAGCATCCACGCGGCCTTCACGCCTTCATGCAAGGATGCGCACCCGAATCCGTCAAGGGATATGACATGAAAATGCCCGGTGAGCCCGCGTTCTGCGTCATCGTATCTGATGCTGCTTACCGGAGTAACACGAGAGGCAGGCTGCAAGTTGCAAGTTGCAAGTTGCAAGTCGTTTTCAGGGATAAGCAGTTCTTTCGGAGCTATTCGCTTAACCTCCTCCGTAAGTTCGTTTATCCCGGAAAATTCCGCAACCTTGAATTCGCCGGTGGTAACATCCATAAAAGACAAGCCGCCGAGATTTCCGTTCCATGTAAGGGAGGCGATGAAATTATTGCTCTTGGCGTCCAGCAATTCTTCTTCCAGAACAACGCCGGGCGTGATGATACGCGTTATCTCCCGGCGCACAATCCCCTTGGCCTCTTTCGCATCCTCAGTCTGCTCGCACACCGCCACCTTATGCCCTTCATTCACTAATTTCGCAATATACCCCGCAGCCGCATGATACGGAACGCCGCACATAGGGACGGCGTTATCCTTGTTTTTGTCTCTGGCGGTTAAGGCGATGTTCAAAACCTTTGCGGCAAGCTTTGCGTCGTCAAAAAACATCTCATAAAAATCGCCGATGCGGAAAAAGAGAATGGCGTCCTTGCAGGTCTCTTTGATTTCCCTATACTGCCGCATGGCAGGGGTGAGCTCCGAATGCGGAACGGGGAATGCGGAATGCGGAGTTAAAACTTCGGAATCGGGATTCAAGATGATTTCTTGCATGGAAGGATGGTAACAAAAATATGGGCTGGTGTAAATAAAATGATACCCTGATATTGAATCAGAAAATTTTTGACGCCGATATGGCATCGGCGTCCCTCGTATACATAGCAATTCTACAATAGCATGGCAAGTATAATCGAGGTTGTTATAAGGCTTAAGACCGTGCTTATGGAAATTATGGATGCAACCAGCTCCGAATGCAGTTTGTATCTGTAGCTCACAATAAAGTTTATGACCGCTGACGGCATAGAAGAGGACAGAATGATTATCTTCTGATTCAGACCGCCGATGCCGATGATGATTGTTATGAGATAGGCAATCAATGCGCCGCCGATAATCCTTATGAGCGCCCCTGATATTGATATGCCTAAAGAGGTTAAGTGTGTTGAATGAAGGTGGCAGCCGAGGCTTACGAGCATAAGCGGGATTGTGGCATTCCCGAGGATTTCAACCATGGATAGAACCGGCTTCGGCAAAACCGTATCCGTGAAATTCAGCGCAATGCCAATGATAGATGCGTATATCAAAGGCAGTTTGAATATCTCAGAAAATCCGCCCCGGCCCTTTGCTATATAAATGCCGAGCGAATAGACCAGAAGGCTTATCGCCACATAATATACGATGGCAATGGCAAGCCCTTTTTCACCGAATGCGAGCAGGGCAAGGGGGAATGCCATGTTGCCTGAATTCATAAACATGGTCGGGAGATAAAAGCCCCGCAGCTCTTTCCTGTTGATAATCCGTAAATAGAAGAAGCTTAAAATCCCGGTTCCCAGAACCACGCTGCAGGCAGCAAGAAATACTACGGTTACCTCGCCTATAATTAACTGCTTTTTTGAAAGCGATGATATGACAAGAGAAGGGATGGTCAGATAGAGGAGGATTTCAATAACAGGCTCAAGGCTTATCTTTTTAAATCTGGCAAATACAAAGCCGAGGCCTATGATGCTGAATACCGGGAATACGATGGAGAGGACTTTGAGGGAAGACATAATAATACAGGCTATAGGTTATGGGCTATAGGCTATCGGGTTATATTTTTTATTTATCCGTTGCCTATCGCCCATTGCCTATCGCCTGTTGTATTCTTACCACAGAAAGTCCTGTCTGTAAATCTCTAACGGGGTTCGCTGAAAAAGGATGATCATCATCCCCTTTGCAAGCCGTGGGGCTTTCTAACGAGGTCTACATCTTCCCTTTTAAAAATGCGCCCAGAGCCTTATCCACCTTGCCAATATGCTCAGTCCACCAGGAGGAAAGCAAACGGTTCGTAGTGATTACAGTAGAAAGGGTTGCCCCTTTCTGTTCCAACGACCGCTTAAATTCATAAAATTCCTTTTTAAACTGCTCGTGCATGGCCTTGTGGGCCGGATAATCAGGATAGGAATGCCCTTTTTGCAGGTTTTCTTCCGCGCTGAAATGAGTTTCTATATAATCTTCCAGAAACTTTAATACATTCATTACCTCGCTTTTGCCTTTTCCCTGCTGGCAGGCGTCAAACAAGGAATTGATTCTTTTAAACAGCTCCTTATGCTGATTATCTATATCGGCTACGCCTGTTGCCAATGACTCTGTCCATTGTAGCGCCATAGTGATTGCCTCCTTTTAAAATCCCAACAGTCTTTCAAAGCCGTCCCAGAGAATCTTTCTTGCCTCCAGACTCTTCATCGCCCCTTTTCGAACCATATCCTCCGTATCCTCGCCGTGCAAATAGTTTGTTAAAATCTTTGTTGCAGCCTCTCCGTGTTCCACATCAAGGATAATATGGGATGTCCAGTACTCCATCTCATCCTCTTTCAGGGATATGCTCTTTTTGAGACCCTCTACTATCTTTGTAAACATAGCTGGTATAACCCATTCAACGCCTGGTCCAACAGCTCCGAGTCCGATAAGGAACGGCTCATGTCTCGTGAGCATGGTAAGGCGGTCGACAAAATTGGTCACTTCAGGGATGGGTTCTATCTTTTTCCAGTCCTTCTTTTCCAGTCCCAATGCCATCAGGAATTTTCTGAAAAGGGCAGGGTGGGTCTTTTCAGGATTCAGATTTCCATACTCATCCATAAGGTTTTTAACCATCAGCATCCTGTCCCATTCGTGGGGGATTTTAGGGATGATATTGGCGATATAATGGGAAAACATCTTTGCATGCTGATAATAATGAATGGCAAAGGTATTGACCTGTTCTACAGTCAGGCCCCCTTTGGAGAATCGCTCCAGAAACGGATGATTCACCGCTTCATGGGAAAATATCTCTTCTTTTAATCTGCCAAGAAACTCCTCAGAACCTGCTTTTTCCTCTCCTTTTATATCCGGGTCTGAGTGAAACTCCATGCTTGCGCCCCACTTCTCCTTTGCCTCTGCAAGAAGTTCCGGAGGCACCTCTTTCAAGCCTCTTTTTTCAGCGAGAGCCTCTATCTCCTTTATCACCATGCCCCGCACCGCAGGCGGAATGCGAAGAACCTTTTCCTCAGCCTCTTTTGTCCACGGAAGTCTTTTCTGCACCTTTGCAGAGCCTTCTGCCCAGTAGTCATACTTATCCTGCATTAAATCGAGGGTAACAGCGGCAAGATCTTTTTGCCGCGCCATCTTTTCAATCCTCCAGCGGGTCATGTCCCTCATAAATCCAGCCGGAATCTTTTCAAGCCTTTCCATTGCATCAGGACTCCATTTGAGTTCCTTCGCCCGCTCTGAA
>JACQEJ010000143.1 GCA_016200645.1 Deltaproteobacteria bacterium
CCATAAGAACTTGCCATCCATGAAGTTATATACCAGGGATTGACTCCTTCCTGCGGTGTCAGAATGTGTATCCAATCATCTGCCTGCGCCTTTATATTCCAATCAAAAACAGCTGTCCGGCCGCAGCATCCCACTCCAACCCTGACAAAAAGTATTTCTCCATTGTTTATTTTAGCCTTTATAGAAAATGAAGAATTATCCGCATCAATAAAATTTCTTGCTTTATCCAAAACAAGCCCTGTAACCGGCAGAAAGTTTTTTGCAACGATTAATTGACAGCTTCGGTTTTTGGGCTTGGAGTCAAAAATTCTATCTTTCCCATACTTCACAAAGCCCGTTCTCAATTTTACAAGTTCCCCAAGACAGGCCCAATCCGGTTTTTTACAGAGTTGTCTCATTTTAATAAATGCCAAATTTTCCGGCCGCCAATCTTCTATATGTATAATTTCTGCCTGTTTAATGGAATTCTTGTTTTTATTCTTAACCATGTTTACAACTTCAGAAAAATTGCCTCCATAAAAAACTGCGTATTTAACAAAGTTGTTACTATCGGCATTCTTCTCGCCGCTTATAATTACACACTTGGAAGAAGTTTTCTTGAAGGTGTTCCTTGGCAGGCTGACGATGGAATGTATTACTGTGTTTGACGCCAGCCAATTTCTCACATATTTATGCGGTCTGGCGGACAAAATACCTTCCGGCAGTATAATAGAAAATTTTCCCCCTCTCTTGAGAAGACGAACAAACAGTTCAAAAAAAAGTATTTCTATGGCTTGTCTTTTTTTCCCAGAACCAAGATAATAGTTATTGAGAATATCTTTATCTGTTATTAAATTATCTTGAGCGCTAAACGGCGGGTTGCCTACTGCAAAATCAAACGACCCTTCCTGTTTAAGCAGCGCCTCAAGGGCATTGCCGGAAATCAAACTACCTTCCGGGATTTGGGACTTTATAGAGTTTATATGTTCAGAATCTATATCACACCCGAAAATCTTAAGAAGATCGGCCCTTTCTTTTGCCGCCTTTAAAAACACGCCGTCTCCACAGCTCGGGTCTATTATTCCGGCATTATGATTACATTTGGCGACTCCAATAAGTTCAAGCATTCCTGACGCTATATCAAGAGGAGTAAAAAATTGCTCAAGGCGCTTTTTTTTGTCTTCCAAAAAAGAGAGTTGTTTTAATGCCTCATAACTGCCCAAAGCATCTCTAATCAGCATAGGGGCTTCTCTTGGATACTTGTAGAGGATTGTTTTTATATCCTCAGGGATTTTCCCGGAAAGAATTTTAAGCTCTTCCTCGTCAGCGCTTAACTTTTTTGCAATCTTTTTGAGAAGAGATTCTGAAGGGATGGATTTATCGCGCTCTATGTGGCTTATGTAAGTATAATTTATTTTTAAAATGGCTGAGAGTTTTTTTATGCTCAGCCCTTTTCCCAACCTTAAACTTCTTATTTTTTGTCCTAATGTTTCCATCTTGAAACATTGTTTATCATAGGTTGATAAATATTGTCAACCCAAAATTTTATATAGATTAGACCGCTTGACTTTTGTTGACACAGCTCTTTTTTAAGTATAATGTAAAAGTGAATTGTGAAGTAAACACCTGCCGTATTTGAGGGCTAAACAATGAACATATCCTCTCTCCTCTCCAAAGACCATATCCTCATAGACTTCAAGGCAAAAGACCATACTGAGGCGTTAAGGAATATGGCCTGCCTCCTCGGCAAGGCATGTGAAGATGAAGAATCTATCAAGGCATTAAAAGACCACGAGAGCATAGACGGCGTTCTGGCAGGCACCGGCTCTGCAATATTTCACATATTCTCAGAAGCGGCAGAGGAGATAAAATTTGTTCTGGCTGTTTCCAGAAGCGGCATTCCTCATCCGACAAGAAAAAAAGAAAAAATCAATATATTGTGTCTCTTTGTGTCTCCTATAAAGGAGAGCGGCACGCACTTCCAGCTGCTCTCAAGGCTTGAGGGTTTTCTTTTAAACAAGATTTTCCGAAATGCAATCCTTTCAGCAAAGACAAAAGAGGCTGTTATCAGCATAGTAAAAAGGGAAGAGGGGCTGAGTAGAGACGCATACATCCCTCTTACAAAACAAGAGATATTTGCAGAGCTTAATACGCGGGAGACAGGGCTTACTAATGAGGATGCCCTTCACAGGCTTACAACTGTCGGCCCGAATATACTCAAAAAGATTGCAAGGAAGCATCTTCTCTACGATTTCCTGCAAAACCTTACAAATCTATTTGCCATACTTTTGTGGCTGGGCGGCATATTGTCTTTTGTGGCAGGCATGCCTGAGCTTGGCTGGGCCATATTCCTTGTTATTATTATAAATGCGCTATTCAGCTTCTGGCAGGAATATAAGGCAGAGAGGGCTGTGGAGGCGCTCCAAAAGCTCCTTCCGCAAAAGGTAAAGGTTATAAGAGATGGAAAGGAAAAAGAGATAGCAGGCAGCGAGCTTGTGCCGGGAGATATTATCTTATTGAGTGAAGGCAATCGCATACCTGCTGACGGAAGGCTGTGCTTTCGGGCATCGGCAAGGCAGTGGTGACGGCAACCGGTATGGATACCGAGATCGGCAAGGTTGCGGAACTTACGCAGGCGATAAAACCTGAGATGAGCCCGCTGCAAAAAGAGATGGCGCGGGTAACAAAGGTAGTAACATGGATTGCAGTGAGTCTCGGCCTTGTGTTTTTTCTCCTCGGCTATAAGATGGCGGGGCTTACATATCTGGAGAGCTTTATATTTGCCATAGGCATCATTGTCGCGAATGTGCCGGAGGGCCTGCTTCCGACAGTCAGCCTTTCCCTTGCAATGGGCGTTCAGAGGATGGCGGGGAAAAATGCCATTGTAAAAAAACTCTCGGCTGTTGAAACCCTCGGCTCTGTAAATGTTATATGCACGGACAAAACCGGAACGCTTACCACAAATCAGATGTGCGTGACCAGGTTGTGGGTCAACAACAAGAATATTGAGGTTATCGGAAATGGATATGAGCCGAGAGGAAGTTTCATATTAAACGGCAATGCGCTTTCACATGGTGATTTGGAAAATGAAGGAGTAGATGAGCTTCTGAAGGCAGCAAGCCTTTGCAATAATGCTCATCTGATTGTCCCCCCACCCTCACCCTCCCCCGCAAGGGGGGAGGGAAAGAGGGAGGGGGCAAGCGGGGGCTGGTCAATCTCAGGCGACCCGACTGAAGGCGCATTGGTTGTTGCCGCTGAAAAGGCTGGGCTGTGTTTGGAGGAGCTGAAAAAACAAAGCCCAAGAATAGCTCATCTTGCGTTTGAAAGAATAAGAAAGAGGATGACGACGATACATGAGGCAGGCAATAGGCAAGAGGCAATGGGCAATAGGGTTCTTGCGTATGTCAAAGGCGCACCAAAAGAAACTTTAAGCCTCTGCACAAATATA
>JACQEJ010000146.1 GCA_016200645.1 Deltaproteobacteria bacterium
CACAACGGCTATTTTTCGCAGGACAGCAAAGGCAGAGTGAAGGATACAGAAGGAGAAAGTCAGGCGGATTACGATACATACAAATTGATAATGCAGGACAAAGAAAAACTGCTTGACCCTGACACCCCGCTCCGCTTCATATTCAGCCACTCCGCATTGCGGGAGGGATGGGACAACCCGAATGTGTTTCAGATATGCACTTTGAACGAGACTAAATCTGAAATCAAAAAAAGACAGGAAATAGGCAGGGGCTTGCGCCTGCCGGTAAATCAAAACGGCGAACGGATATTCGACCGCAATATCAATAAACTGACCGTTGTGGCAAATGAACGGTATGAGGATTTTGCAAAGGCGTTGCAGAGAGAGATACAGGAAGACTGCGGGGTGGATTTTTCCGGCAGGATAAAAAACAGGGGCGACAGGCAGAAAGTCAATTTCCGCAAAGGGTTTGAGGCAGACCCGAAATTCCTTGAGATATGGAATAAGATAAAATTTCAGACGCAATACAGCGTTGATTACAAGACGGATGAATTGATTACGCTTGCTGCAAAGGCTGTTAAGGATATGCCTGAAACCAAGAAACCTTCTATTCGCGCTATTACTCACGGATTAACGATAACAGAAGAAGGAGTCGGCGGGGTTTTAGTCCGTGATGCAGGAATAGACTATGGAACAGAAGGCCTGTCTGCGTGCGGACACGCACAGGCAGAGTTTGAGATGCCGGATATGCTAACTTATATCCAGTCAAAGACCGAATTAACTCGGCACACTATTTTGGAGATACTCAAAAAGTCAGGAAGGTTGCGCGAGGTTTTATTAAACCCGCAGCTCTTTATGGATAATGCGGCAGCAGCCGTTAAATCGGCGTTGTATGGGTTGATGGTTGACGGCATCAAGTATGAAAAGATCGGCGGCAAGGTTTATGAAATGACATTGTTTGACGATGCAGACTTTGAGATATATCTTGACGGGTTTACCTATACGGTAAGAAACCAGGATAAGACCATTTACGAGAATTACATCCCGCTTGATTCATCCGTAGAAAATCAGTTTGCCAGAGACTGTGAGAGCAGCGAAAATATAGAGTTCTTCTTTAAGTTGCCAAACTGGTTCAAGATAAACACTCCGATAGGCGCATATAACCCTGATTGGGCAATAGTCTTCAAAGGCGAAAGGAAAATCTATTTCGTGGCTGAGACGAAGAGCAAGGGACAGGAATTAAGGGGCAGCGAAAAATTGAAAATCAAGTGCGGTGAAGAACACTTCAAAAAATTTGAAGATGTGATTTATAAAAGGGTTTCATCGGTTACGGAGTTGAACGGATGAAGCGGTATTCTAATGTTCCCTCCAAAAAATACTTTCAAAAATCTTGCCCTTTGTCCGCCAATCTGCTATATTTCTCAACTTCAAGTTTGTTTGTAATTGAGCATTGAGAATTTTTCCTATTCGGGAGGGTTGAATGTCTGAAATAAAAAAGGTTGTCCTTGCCTACTCAGGCGGACTTGACACCTCTGTTATAATCAAATGGCTTGTTGAAAATTATGAATGCGAGGTCATTGCTTTCGCCGCCGATCTGGGGCAAGGTGAGGAACTTGCGCCGCTCAGGAAAAAGGCCATAGCCACAGGCGCAAAAAAGATTTATATCAAAGACCTGAAAGAAGAATTTGTCATGGATTTTATATTTCCCATGCTTCGCGCCGGCGCGGTGTATGAAGGAAAGTATCTGCTCGGCACATCCATTGCCAGACCCTTGATTGCCAAAGCGCAGATGGAGATTGCAAAAAAGGAAAAGGCTGATGCGGTCTGTCACGGCTCAACAGGCAAAGGAAATGATCAGGTTCGCTTTGAACTTACTTATTATGCCATTAATCCGCATATAAAGGTTGTTGCGCCGTGGCGCGAATGGAAAATGAAATCAAGGACTGATTTGATTGATTATGCGGATCAGCACAACATACCGGTAACCGCCACAAAGGCAAAGCCGTACAGTTCGGATAGAAATCTCTTTCACATAAGTTTTGAGGGAGGCATATTGGAAGACCCGTGGGCTGAGCCGCCGGAGGATATGTTTGTATTAAGCGTCTCGCCGGAAAAAGCGCCGAATAAACCGACATATGTTGAGATAGATTTTAAAGATGGTAATCCGATTGCAGTGAACGGCAAGAAAATGTCTCCTGCAAAACTCCTTGCAGAGTTGAATAAACTTGGCGGACAGAATGGCGTAGGAAGGATTGATCTGGTGGAGAACCGCTATGTGGGTATGAAGAGCAGAGGCGTGTATGAAACACCGGGCGGAACCATCCTCCATGCGGCGCGCAGGGCTGTGGAATCAATTACTATGGATAGAGAGGTGCTGCACTTACGGGACAGCCTGATTCCGAGGTATGCGGAGCTTGTTTACTACGGTTACTGGTATTCGCCGGAAAGGGAGATGCTGCAAGGGATGATAGACGAGGCGGCAAAAGGAGTGACAGGCGCTGCGCGGCTGAAACTCTACAAAGGCAATTGCGATGTGGTTGGCAGAAAGTCGGACAGGTCGCTCTATCATCCCGACTTTGCCACCTTTGAAGAGGATGTGGTGTATGACCAGAAGGATGCGGAGGGATTCATAAAGCTGAATGCGCTGAGGCTGAAGATTAAGGCGATGGTGGAGAAGACGGGGATTAGGAAGTAGGAAATAGAAGGAGATGATTGTTGAAACTTGCAAGATTTTTAAAACACGGTTTAATCAAATACGGCGTTGTTGAAGGCGAAGATGTTGTTGAGATAGAAGGGGGCATCTTTGAAAATTTCAAAAAGACTTCTATCAGCCATAAACTGAGCGATGTTAAACTTCTTGCGCCGTGCAAGCCGTCAAAGATAGTTGCCATTGGGCTTAATTACAAAGCCCATGCAGCAGAGTTTAATAAGCCTCTGCCGGAAGAGCCGATGCTCTTTATGAAGCCTTCTACTGCGGTTATCGGAAACGGCGATGAGATTATTTATCCGCATCATATGTCGCACCGCATTGACTATGAGGGAGAACTTGCAGTTGTTATCGGTAAAAAGGCGCACATGGTAAAAAAGGAGGCTGCCCGCAAATATATTCTCGGCTACACCTGCTGCAACGATGTAACTGCGCGGGATTTACAAGGCAAGGATATTCAATATACGAGGGCAAAAGGTTTTGATACCTTTGCGCCGCTTGGCCCGTGGATAGAGACTGATTTGAATCCTCTGAATGTCCAGATAGAGACTTATCTCAACAATGAAAAGAGGCAGGACACCTCTACGCACGATATGATATTTGATGTTTATCATTTGATAAGTTTTGTTTCTTGTGTTATGACACTTCTCCCCGGAGATGTGATAACGACAGGCACACCGTCAGGCATTGGCAAGATGAAACCGGGGGACAAGGTAGAGGTGAGGATAGAGGGGATCGGAAGTCTGGTGAATACAGTTATCAGTTATCAGTGAACAGTGAAAGGCTTTAACTGATAACTGGTAACTGATAACTGAATAAAGGGAGGTTTTTTGTGTCAGAGAGCTACATCCAGAAACTTTTTGCCGATAGAATAGGCGGCGGCGATTTCGGCAAGGAGACCAAGATTTACAAATTTGAGAAGATAAAAAGGGCAAAGGCGCAGGCTCGAAAGGCTCACCCCAATGTGGAGCTTCTGGACTTTGGGGTCGGCGAGCCGGATGAAATGGCGTTTCCAATGGTAGTCGAGGCGTTAAAGATTGAATGCGCCAAGCCGGAAAACAGAGGGTATGCGGATAACGGCATTCAGGAACTTAAGGACGCTGCAGCAAAGTATATGGAAAAGTTATACGGCGTAAAGGGCATTGACCCTGTGAAAGAGGTGCTGCATTCCATCGGCTCAAAGCCGGCCATTGCCATGTTGCCGTCTGCTTTTATAAATCCGGGAGATGTGTCCATGGTAACGGTTCCCGGTTATCCGGTGCTTGCCACCCATACGCAGTGGTATGGAGGACGGGTTGTTCATCTTCCGTTAAAAGAAGAAAATAATTTCTTGCCCGACCTTGATGCGGTAAATAAAGAAGATATGAAAAAGGCAAAGCTTCTTTATATAAATTATCCAAATAATCCGACCGGCGCAACAGCAACCGTTGATTTCTTTAAACAGGTTGTGGAATTTGCTCAAAAACATAACATCGTTGTTGTGCACGACGCCGCCTATGCTGCGCTGATTTTTAACGGCAAGCCTTTGAGCTTCCTGTCAACAGACGGCGCCAAAGAGGTTGGCGTGGAGCTGCACTCCTTCTCAAAGGCCTTTAATATGACCGGCTGGAGGCTTGCGTTTGTTGTGGGTAATGAGAAGGTCATAAGCGCCTTCGGCAATGTAAAGGATAACTATGACTCAGGTCAGTTTATAGCCATACAGAAGGCAGGGGTATATGCTCTGGAGCATGCTGAAATAACAGAAAAGATTTCTGCAAAATATAAAAGAAGGCTTGAGATGATGGCAGAGGCGCTTAATTCTGTAGGTTTTTCTGCAAAGATGCCGAATGGCTCGTTTTATCTTTATGCCAGCGCGCCTAAGGGTACTAAGAACGGCGCAAGATTCAAAACAGCCGAAGATGTATCTGAATATCTTATCACAGAGAAACTCATATCAACTGTTCCGTGGGATGACGCAGGCCATTATTTGAGATTTTCAGCCACATTTGTCGCCAAAAATGAAGAGGATGAGAGAAGGGTTATTGCGGAGATGAAAAAGAGGTTGGTAGAGTTGGAGCTGAGATTTTGAAAGACGGTTGCAAGTTGCAAGATTCAAGATTCAAGTTAAGACCTGCAACTTACAACTTGCAACTTGCAACTGTTTTTATCAGCATCGGTTCAAATATCGGCGACAGGCTAGAAAACTGCAAAAAGGCAATAGAGGATATTGCCAAAGATAAAGCGATTAAAATAATCAAAACATCCTCCTTTTATGAGACAGAGCCGTGGGGCGAAATAGAGCAGGACTGGTTTATAAATTGTGCCGTGGGGGCGGAGACATCGCTAAGTGCCGGCGCATTATTAGCCCGCCTCCTGGATATTGAAACGGAGTTTGGAAGAAACAGGATACAAAAGGGCGGCCCAAGGGTTATTGATCTGGACATCCTCTTTTTTGATACGGAGATCATAGAGGCAGAAAATCTCATTATTCCTCATCCGCTTCTCCATAAAAGAAGATTTGTCTTAATGCCGCTGAGCGAGATAGCCCCTGCTTTTATACACCCTGTTTTAAAAAAGTTTGTTGCGGATTTGTTGAAAGAAGTTCGTGACGATAAAAAGATTGTAAGAGTCAGAGAGTCATAGATTCAGAGAGTCAGGGTTAAATCTTAAACTTTTACTTTGACAATATGACTCTTTGACTCCCTGATTCTTTGACTCGCTTAATAGACATGCGGATTATAATATATATCATACTCATTTTTTTACTATACAGGATTGCGAGGGCGCTTTTATTTCCCAAAAAGACTCCTGTGCAGCAGAAAAACGAGCCTGTGCTTCATGGTGATGAGACAGTGTTTGACCCGATATGCCAGAGCTACCTTCCGAAGACCGAAGCCTTGAGCGTAAGAAACGGAAACGACACAACCTATTTTTGCAGTGAAGAGTGCAGGGGAAAGTTTTTAAGAACAGCGTCATAGAGTCAAAGAGTCATAGTTTTTTCTCTGACCCTCTGACTCCCTGACTCTTTGACTCTATAAAAAAAGGAGGATTTTAAAATGGATTGGGGAATGAAAAATCGTTTGTCGCAGCTAATCAAATCTGACGGGAAGTGCCTGTTCATGCCAATTGACCACGGCTATTTTCTTGGGCCGACATCAAAATTGGAGAAGCCGGGAGAGACCATAAAGCCGCTCCTTCCTTACAGCGATGCGCTTTTTGTCACGCGCGGCGTGCTGCGTTCATGCGTGCCGGCTGACAACACCGTGCCGATTATCCTGCGGGTATCCGGCGGGACCAGCATCGTAGGAAAAGATTTGGCAAACGAAGGCATCACCACATCTATAAAAGAGGCAATAAGGCTCAATGCCTCTGCCGTGGGGCTGTCTGTCTTTATTGGCAGCGAATATGAGCGTCAAACATTACTGAATCTTTCACATCTTGTGAATGACGCTGAAGAATACGGCATTCCGGTTATGGCGGTTACCGCTGTGGGCAAGGAACTGGAAAAAAGAGACGCGCGGTATCTGTCGCTTTGCTGCCGCATTGCCGCGGAACTCGGCGCAAAAGTGGTAAAAACATACTGGTGCGAAAACTTTGATAAGGTTACGAATAGCTGTCCTGTTCCAGTTGTCATCGCAGGCGGGCCAAAGACAGAGACGGATTTTGAGGTGCTGGAATTTGTCGCAGACGGAATGCAGAAAGGCGCCATAGGCGTGAATCTTGGCAGAAACATCTGGCAGAATGCGCATCCCGTTCCCATGATTAAGGCCATCCGCGCCATCATCCACGAAAATGTTTCGGCAAAAGAGGCGAATAAGATATTTGAGGATGGGAAGAAAAAGAAGTAAAGAAGGTTGTAAAATGTAGGTGTTAATAGGAATATAATTTTTATGGCCTTGATTTACCTTGACTACAACTGTTTTCAGAGGGGGTTCGACGATCCTCATCAGATAAGGATTCAACTGGAGGCTCTATCTTGTGAAGAAATCTTTGCCAGAGCCGAAGGTGGAAAAGTAAGGCTCGCGTGGTCTTTTATGCACGACGATGAGAATATTCTTTGCCCTTTCATGGAACGGAAACTGGAGGTTTTCCGCCTCTCCGCTCTTTGCAAGATAAGAATTGGGCCAAAAGAGGAGCTATACAACCTTGCCAAAGATTTTCAGCAGAAAGCAAAACTGTCATCTAAAGATGCAGTGCATTTGGCGTGTGCAGCTTACGCCAATGCCGGATTTTTCCTAACCTGCGATGCTGAACTGATAAGGCGCGCCAAGAAATTGAATCTTGAAATGAAGGTCATGAATCCGGTAGAGTATATAAGGGAGGTTGAAAAATAATGCAGACAAAAACTATGGACGATACAGAGATTAAATTTAAAGGGATAGAAGCGTTGAACAAATCCCTTGGCCCTGCGGCTGCCCTTCGGTTTCTCACCATGCTTCATCGTGAACCTACCGATTATGTAGAAATTTCCAGAAAGTTATATCAAGGACAGACTATTGAGGGGATATTCAAAAGAGCTAAAAAACAGTGGAAAGGATAATTTCCGCCATCCACGAAAACGCATCGGCAAAAGAGGCGAATAAGATTTATGAGGATGAGAAGAAAAAGAAGGCTTAAGGCTGAAGGTAGACTAAAAAGGAAATAAAATGAATAATACAGAAAAAGAGGTGTTAAAATTTATTCAAGATATGAATCGTTGTTGGACTGAAAGTAAGCCGGAGGGTTTGAATAATTACTTTCATGCAAACATGGTCGCCATAACTCCCACTGATAAAAACCGTCTTGAAGGAAAAACAGCTTGTATGGCGGTTTGGACGGCATTTGCAAAAAACACAAAAATTCATTCATGGAAAGAACGGGAGCATAAAATCCAATTATATGGAAATACGGCCATCGTCACTTATTATTTTGATATTTCATTTAGCATGGGTGGGCAAACCATAAATATGAGCGGCAGGGATATGTTTACCCTTATTAAAGAGAATGGGAAATGGTGGGTAGTTGCTGATCAATTTTCTCCATTCCCTGCATGAAAATTTTAAAGTCAGTAGGGTGGGCTGCGCCCGCCAAAAAACCGAAATTGCATACAACAAGTTATTTACTTTATACGCGAAATGAGCGATTATAAGTTTACGGATTATTTTGAAAAGGAAGTGTTAAGAAAACGGCCATATCTCAAAAAGGAATGGTGCATTCAGGTAATTGAGAATCCGATTAAAATGGAGCCTCAAGAGCATAATCGGTTCCGGTTTTGGGGTGAGATTGATGAACTTGAGGGACGTATGCTGCGAGTCGTTACCTTGGAAGATAAAAGAACAATTCACAATGCTTTTCCTGACAGGAGGTTTAAGCCATGAAGCTTAATTATTATCCGGAGACCGATTCCCTTTATATTGACCTTTCTGAAAAAACAAGTGTGGAAAGCAAAGAAATTTCTGAGGGTATTGTGCTGGATTATGACGCTGACGGCAGCTTAGTAGGCATTGACATTGATAATGCCAGCAGAAAAGTTCAACTTAAAGAACTGATATTGAGTCGTCTGCCATCTGATGTCCATACGGTTGCGGCATAACAATCCATCACAGAATAACAAAGAGTAAAAAAGTAAAGTTTATGCGAGCAGCAGTCTATTACAACAATAACGATGTCCGGCTTGAAGAGCGGCCTATCCCGAAAATCGGCGACGGTGAACTCCTGGTAAAGGTCATTGCCAGCGGCATCTGCGGCAGCGATGTGATGGAGTGGTATCGCATCAAAAAGGCGCCGCTTGTTCTGGGGCATGAATTGAGCGGAGAGGTTGTTGAGGTCGGGAAAGGCGTTGAGAAATATAAAAAAGGGGACAGGGTCTTTGTTACGCACCATGTGCCATGTAACATCTGCCACTACTGCCTTATCGGCCATCATTCTGCCTGCGACACACTGAGAACCACAAATTTTGAGCCGGGCGGTTTCGCCGAATATATCCGCGTGCCAAAAATCAATGTTGACCGAGGCACATTCATTCTGCCCCATGAAATCTCTCACGAAGAA
>JACQEJ010000011.1 GCA_016200645.1 Deltaproteobacteria bacterium
AATCCTCTCGCCCCGACCAGTTTAGTTTATAGCAGTTAGCTGATAGCTGATAGTAAAAACTATGAGCCATGAGCTATCAGCTATGAGCTATTATATATATTGCGCCCGTAGCTCAGATGGATAGAGCAACTGCCTTCTAAGCAGTGGGTCAGGGGTTCGACTCCCTTCGGGCGCGCCAAAAAAGACAGCGAAAAGTGAGAAGTCAGAAGTCAAGAGTATAGATTTTGCTTCTGACTCATGACTTTTGACTCTTGACTGTTTTTTACAATGGTGGGCGTAGCTCAGCGGTTAGAGCATCGGACTGTGGCTCCGAGGGCCGGGGGTTCAAATCCCCTCGCCCACCCCAAATGAAAGTCAGAAGTGAGAAGTCAAAAGTCAGGAGCCTAAAAGTTTTTTACTTCTGACTCATGACTTTTGACTCTTGACTTTATTAAATGCGCCCGTAGCTCAGATGGATAGAGCGACGGACTTCGAATCCGAAGGTCGCAGGTTCGAATCCTGCCGGGCGCGGATGCGCCTGTAGCTCAGCGGATAGAGCATCGGCCTCCGGAGCCGAGGGTCAGAGGTTCAAATCCTCTCAGGCGCGCCATACAAATTTCCGCCATCTCCCAACATCGCAACCCCTAACAAAGCCTGTCCTGTGGTCTTTTATCAGACGATAGGGGTGCAGCACATACGAGCGGATCTGGCTTCCCCATGCAATCTCCTTTTTCTCTTTGTGAAATTCCTGCATCTTTTCTTCCTGCTCTTTGAGCTTCATCTCATAGAGCCTTGAGCGCAGTATCTTCATGGCCATTTCCCTGTTTTTGTGCTGGCTCCTCTCGGCCTGGCAGGCAACGATAATGCCGCTCGGCACATGGGTTATTCTGACTGCGGTTTCCACCTTGTTCACATTCTGGCCGCCTGCGCCGCCGGAGCGGAAGGTGTCAATCTTCAGATCAGCGTCTTTTATGTCCACCTCAATATCGTCTTCAATCTCCGGATAGACAAACACGGATGCAAAGGATGTATGTCTCCGCCGGTTTGCGTCAAACGGAGAAATCCTCACGAGCCGGTGAACGCCCATCTCCGCCTTGAGATACCCGTAGGCATACTCTCCTTCAACAGTCAGAGTAACGCTCTTGATGCCCGCCTCTTCTCCCGGCTGATAATCAACCACATTTACCCGGTAATCCTTTTTTTCCGCCCATCGCGTGTACATGCGCAGGAGTATCTGCGCCCAGTCCTGCGCCTCTGTTCCGCCGGCGCCAGGATGGATGGAGAGAATAGCGCTGAGTTTATCATGCTCTCCGCCGAGCATCCTCTGGATATCAAGCTGATGAATGCCGTTTTCTACCTCCACTAGTTTTTCCTCAGCCTCTTTTGCGGTTTCAGGGCTATTTTCCGCAACGGCAAGTTCCAGAAGGATAGAGGCCTCCTCCAGCTCTTTTTCAATATTGGCAATTGCAGCAATCTCGGTTTTTATAGCCGCCTGGGTCTTGAGAAGATTTTGCGCCTCTGTCGCCTTTTGCCAGAGGGCCGGGGCCGCCGCCAGCTTTTCTATATCGGACAGCTTTTTTATCTTTGAGTCTATGTCAAAGATAACCTCTGAGTTCCGGTAATTTGTCCTGAAGCCCCTTGAGTTTTTCCTGAATTTCGTCAAACATAATCCGTTCCTTTCCTTAAAATGAGTAATAAAAAGCCTGCCGACAAAATCAAACACCCGATGGCAAATATATCACCATATCGGGAATAGAATGTAAACAGGTTTGCATCCTTTGCCCGGATATCTTCTATCATGGCTTCTTCTGTAAATATGCCGCTTTTTGCCTGAACCCTGCCAACAGGATCAATCACCCCGCTTATGCCGGTGTTCGCTGCTCTTACTAAAAACATCTTGTTTTCAACAGCGCGGAATACCGCTTGCGAAAAGTGCTGATAGGGAGCTGACGATTTGCCGAACCATGCGTCGTTGGTGATGTTTACAAGAAAGCCAGCGCCTTCTTTGGCAAAACCCCTTGCAAGCTCCGGAAATATTGATTCAAAGCATATCAAAACGCCGAAACTCTTGTCATCAAGTCCCAGCGGAGTAAGCGCTTTGCCCGAAGAAAAATCACCCACGCCGACAACCAGTTTATGAATAAACGGGAGATACCTTTTCAGCGGCACATATTCGCCGAAAGGGACAAGATGGATTTTATCATACTTGCCGACGATTTCACCCTCCGGCGACAGGAGAAGGGCGCTGTTATAATATCGCGCTTCTCCGCGAGGACTAGGGCCGTAGGTGTCAGCGCCGCTCAGGAGAAATGCCCCGGTCTGTTTCGGCAGATTCAATATCTCTGGGCCAAAATTTTTATCAGACTGCAAAAAGAAAGGGACTGCCGATTCAGGCCAGATAATGAGTCTTGCCCCTTGCTTTGCCAGAGCAAGGCTTAAACGTTTATAAATATCCACGATCTCCTTCTGAAAAGCGATATCCCACTTCCTCCCCTGGTCAATATTTCCCTGGGCAATGCCTACTTTTAACCTCTTCCAGTTTGCAGATATTCTATCTACCTCATCTATCCTGAAAAAACCGTATGCCAGAACGCCGATAAGAATGATGAAAATGAGAAGCCCTTCCTTTACGGGGAGCCTCTTCCCTTTACCGAGCCAGTATGACAATGCAAAAAACACAACCATGTTGACCAGCACGATGAGAAAAGAAATGCCATAAACACCGGTAATATCTGCTATCTGAATCAACGGGAGAAATAAAGACTGGGAGCACCCTAAAAGAACCCAGGGAAATCCTGCTGTAATCATGTTCGCCCTGATGTATTCCAGACCAACCCAGAGGCACGAAGCAAATAAAATTTTTGATAATAAACTCATCCCTGGGGATGATGCTGTGGAAATCCCAAATCCAAAGAGAGCAGGGAAAAGGCCCAGATATACAGCCAGCGCAAAGAGAATCAAAAGGCTTATCAAAAAAGGAACGCCGCCATAATTCGCCATTGAATTCACTACCCAATACACTGTGCCGAGAAAAAACACAACGCCCCATAAGAGACCGACGAGAAACGCCTTGGCCTTGTTTTTGCCGGAAAGCGCAAAAAACAACGGCACCATGCCAACCCATGCCAGAAACTCCATGTCAACAGGAGAAAATGCAAAAACAAGCATTACCCCTGAAAATATTGTCAATAAAATGTCTATAAGCATTTGAGCCTGAATTGAAGGATATTAAACCATTAAGGGGATAAAAGAAAAAGGGCTGGAAGTATCCCTCCAACCCTTGCTGTTCATGGTGGGCCGCGGGAGAGTCGAACTCCCGACCCGCTGATTAAGAGTCAGCTGCTCTGCCAACTGAGCTAGCGGCCCGTTAATGCAGGGGCTAGGGTTATACACCTTCTTTTCCAGTTTCTTGAAATTCTTTATCACATACTCCGCTGACAGCGCCTGGTTTGCAAAGCTCATATCCATTACGCTTGCAGGGTGGCCTTCTGCCGACGCAAGATTTACAAGCCTTCCATCCGCCAAAAGACATATCCTCCTGCCGTCCTTCATCAGATATTCTTCCACAAAATCCCGCACCGTCCTTGTGCCGATGCTCAGAGATTTGAGCCCTTCTATATCAATTTCCACATTGAAGTGGCCGGAGTTGGAAACGATTGCCCCGTCCTTCATGACCTTGAAGTGTTCCTTGCGGATCACATTGAGATTGCCGGTAACGGTGCAGAATACATCGCCGACCTTGGCCGCCTCTGCGATAGTCATAACCCTGAAGCCGTCCATGACAGCCTCTATGCCTTTCATCGGGTCAATCTCTGTTACGATAACATCTGCGCCCATGCCCTTCGCGCGCATGGCAAGGCCTTTGCCGCACCATCCATAGCCGCATACAACAAACTTTGCGCCTGCCAGAAGTTTATTTGTTGCCCTTACAATGCCGTCAATGGTTGATTGGCCTGTGCCGTAGCGGTTGTCAAAGAAGTGCTTCGTATCAGCGTCATTTACGGCGATGACAGGAAACATAAGCACATTTTTTGCCGCCATGCTCTTTAGCCTGATTACGCCGGTTGTGGTCTCCTCTGTTGAGCCGATGATATTTTTAATAAGGTCTTTTCTGTCGCCGTGGATAGCAGCCACCAGGTCAGCGCCGTCATCCATGGTAATGTTCGGCTTTGCATCCAGCGCTGCATTCAAGTGCTGATAATATGTTTTGTTGTCCTCGCCTTTAATCGCAAAGACCGGAATGCCGAAATCCTTTACCAGTGATGCCGCAACATCATCCTGCGTGCTGAGCGGGTTTGAAGCGCAAAGCACGGTGTCGGCGCCGCCCTCCTTAAGCGTCCTCATAAGATTTGCCGTCTCGGTGGTCACATGCAGACACGCTGCCAGTTTGTAACCTTTAAGAGGCTTTTCCTTTGCAAATCTGTTCCGAATAAGCCTTAACACAGGCATGTCCTTCTCAGCCCATTCAATCCTGAGCTTGCCCTTTTTCGCAAAACTAATGTCTTTTACATGATATTTCATTAAGCCTCCAATTTGATACAGGCTATGGGCAATGGGCTATAGGCAATAGGTTTTGTAATTTTTTACCTATTGCCCCTTGCCTATCACCTATCGCCTGTTTTTATATTTTCGCCGCCTTCTTCAACGTCTCTGCCTTATCGGTCTTCTCCCATGTGAATTCAGGCTCATTTCTTCCGAAGTGGCCGTTGGCTGCGGTCTTTCTATAGATTGGCCTTAAGAGATCGAGGGTTTTGATGATATCAGCAGGCTTCATCTTGAAGTTTTCTCTTATAAGCTCAATAATCTTTTCAGGAGCGATCTTCTCTGTGCCGAAGGTATCAACCATAACAGAAACCGGCTCTGCAACGCCTATGGCGTACGCGATCTGCACCTCGCACTCATCTGCGAGCCCTGCGGCAACCACATTCTTTGCCACATACCTCGTCATATACGATGCGGAGCGGTCAACCTTTGATGGGTCTTTGCCGGAAAATGCGCCGCCGCCGTGGCTTCCGTGGCCGCCGTATGTGTCAACAATTATCTTTCTCCCTGTCAGACCACAGTCCCCCTGCGGCCCGCCTACAACAAATCTTCCGGTCGGATTTATATAATACTTTGTATTCTTATCCAGATACTCTGCCGGAATAGCCTTCTTTACAACCTCATTGATTATAGCTTCCCTCAGTGTCTTATTATCCACATCAGGTGAGTGCTGGCTTGAAACAACGATAGTATCAACCCTTGTAGGCCTGTTATTGACATATTGAATGGTAACCTGAGATTTTCCATCAGGCCTGAGAAATTCAAGCTTGCCCTTTTTTCTGGCCTCTGCCAGCCCTTGTGTTATCTTGTGCGCGAATTGTATCGGCATGGGCATAAGCTCCGGCGTGTGATTGCAGGCGTATCCGAACATAAGCCCCTGATCTCCAGCGCCCTGTTCTTTGCCCTCCGTGGTATCAACGCCCATTGCGATATCCGGGGATTGTTTGTCCAGTGTTACCATAACAGCGCAGGTGTGGGCGTCAAAACCCATTGCAGCATCGGTGTAGCCTATTTCCCTGATGGTATTTCTTACAACCTCAGGATAGTTTACCTGAGCCTTTGTAGTTATCTCTCCGGCGATAAGCGCAAGACCTGTTGTAACGAGAGCTTCGCACGCAACCCTAGCCTTTGGATCCTGCGCAAGTATTGCATCCAGGATTGAATCCGATAGCTGGTCAGCGACCTTATCAGGGTGCCCTTCTGTAACAGACTCTGAGGTAAAAAGATAATTCTTAATTCCCATAATCAAAAGCCTCCTTAATATTTTTTGCCCCGTTACTTGAATGCCCTGCGGTCAAGTAACGGGGTTTGCTAAAAAATTCAAGAGGTAAAGCTAAGCATTTTTTATTAAATATGTCAACAAAATTTGTCAGCCCAAAAATAGATTTTGATTTTTGGGGAAACCCCCGCACCAAAAATTTTTGGTGCGGGGGTAAATCGCTGTCTTACGGGTCAGACTGGCTGCATGGAATGTCCATGGAAGGGAGAATAGCATTTCTATAACTTTATAGCGCAAATTTTTGCTGAAGCCAGTTATGCCACTTATCCATGCCCTGGCCGGTCATGGCGGATACTTCGATTATATCAAGCATGGAATTGATGCCCATGCATTCCTTTTTCACTTTTGCCATGTTAAAGTTCGTATGAGGAATGAGGTCAATTTTATTTATCAAAAGAAGGCTTGCCTCGCTGAACATGAGCGGATATTTGAGGGGCTTGTCATCGCCTTCAGCAACGCTCAAGAGCATGACCTTTGCGTCCTCGCCAACTTTGAACTCCGCGGGACAGACAAGATTTCCCACATTTTCTATTATCAGAAGGTCAATCGCGGAAAGGGGGAGATCATCCATCGCTTCCCTTATCATATTTCCGTCAAGATGACATGCGCCGTTTGTATTTATCTGGACTACGGGAATGCCTGTTGCCTCGATTCGTTCGGCGTCCCGCGTTGTCGCAATGTCCCCTTCGATCACCCCAATCCTTGCCGTATCTTTGAGCGCGCGGATGGTCTTTTCAAGGAGCGTTGTCTTTCCTGCGCCAGGCGCGCTCATCATGTTGATGACAAATATGCCATGCTCATCAAATATTTTTCTGTTTTCTTCAGCAATCCTGTCATTTGCCTCAAGGATGTTTTTAACCAATTTAACTTTCATTCGAAAATCCCCTTTCATCAACATCTATCTCTTCAATAAAAAGTTCCCGCCCTGTTATCAGCTTAAAATTACTTCCTCCGCAACAGGCGCATTCAAAGCAGCAATCCTTTATCTCAAACACCTTTGAGCAGTCATCGCACCTTGCAGTAATAGGCACATGCTCAATATAAAGCGCTGCCCCCTCTGCCAGAGTGCCTTCGCTTGCTATCTGAAATAAAAACTCCAGGGCAGAAGGCACAACCCCGGACATCTCCCCTATCTTGAGCTTAACAGAATTCACCTTCCCTTTTGCATGTTCCTTTAAAACACTGAGGATGCTTTCTGCAATGGCAAGCTCATGCATATCTATTCCTTAAATTCATCCCTCTCCAATAATTCATTTATCAATTTCATAGCATCTTCCCCCGCCTCTTTATCAATCTTCTGGATGGCAAAACCTGCGTGCACGAGGACATAATCTCCAACAGTCACCTCTTCGGGCAAGAGCAGGATGCTCACATCCCTGCGCGCGCCGTGAACATCGATGGTTGCTATGGCGTCTTTTATTTCTACTATTTTGGACGGGACTGCGAGACACATAAAATAAACCAGGCTGAAGGCTTAGGGCATAAGGCTAAAGGTCTTTGCTTTTCTTCGGCCTTTAGCCATCAGCCTTACGCCTTGTTACTTTCACTCCCCACTCATCAAGCCTTTGTATCACTGTCTCAATAAGCCTGTCAAAATTTTTCTTTACAGCCTCTGACATATTCAAACCTGTCTCAATGCTTTGCGGCTGAATGCCTACGAGGGTCATTTTTGCAGGCATTGTTCCCAGAAGCTTTAAGGCTGAGAGGACATCAGGGAAGGCTATCTGATGCACTGATAATTTTGCGCTGAGAAATGACGGGATGTCTTCATCTTCAATCGTTACAATTGTTCCGGGTTCTTTTTGGATATTTACCGCATCAATAATCAGGGCCTTGTCCATCCCCTCTATGAAAGCGAGGAGATCGAGGCCCATGGTTCCGCCGTCAATGAGCCGGACATTCTTTGGAAAACTATAATCTTTTCTTAATGCCTCAAGGGCATGAACACCGATGCCTTCATCCTGTAGCAGGATATTGCCAAGACCTAATACAGCAATCTTTTCGCCAGGCCGTGTTCTTTTCGCCCTCACTGCTTTCCTGCCATTCACCCCCGCGCCTGTCGTAAATCCTCACCATCAAAATCCTTGATATTGCCAAAAAGCAAGGTCTTTCCCCAGAAACTTATTTTCAAGTTCCTACTGAGGCTTTCTTGGTGTGGGGGTAAATTTATATCCGCTGAATATTGAGCCCATAAGCCCGTTTTTTTCAGTAGAGTCAAGCCACCATGCGGTATAGAGATGTATGCCGATGAAGATAAATATAAGATACATGGCGAGATGATGCAAGAGCCTTATGCTCGGGATACTCCACATGCTCAAAAACCATCCCCCGAGGAGCGTCCAGATAAGCCCCTTGTGCGCGAGGGAATACAGGGCAAAGCCTGAAACTATCTCAACGGCAAAGAGCAAGAATACAAACAGATAGGCAAGTCCGGCAGTGACAGTGTGGCCGACGGCATGGGCATGCTTTCTGGTTATCAGGGTATAGAATTTAAATTCATTTGCCATGTCCCGCAAACGCTCCGGAGTAAAAGGAAACCAGACCTTCCAGTTTGCGTATGTATTCCCCATAAATGCCCAGTAAACCCTTATAATAAGGCTCATAAGGAAGACATAGGATGCCGTAAAATGGATGAACCTCATCCATCCCATGATATACTGGCTTGAAGTGTAGGCATGAGAAAAGGGACTGGCGATGTAAAAACCTGTGATGGAAAGGGCAATAATGCTTAAGAAGTTTATCCAGTGGGTAAATCTCACCGGAAACTCCCAGACATAAACTCTTCCAAGTTCCTGCATATTGACCACCTCCTTTGCCTACACCACCCTTATCCTCGTTACCTCTTTTCCGGTCGCATCTATCACATGAACCGCGCACGCCATACACGGGTCAAAGGAATGCACTGTCCTCAGTATCTCCACCGGCTGGTTGAGGTCTGCAACCGGCGTGCCGATGAGCGCGGTTTCATACGGCCCTCGCTGCCCCTTTGCGTCTCTGGGAGAGCCGTTCCATGTGCTCGGCACAACGCATTGGTAGTTCTCAATCTTGCCGTCTTTTATCTTTATCCAGTGACCCAGAGCGCCGCGGGGCGCTTCATAAAATCCATACCCCTTTGCCTCTTTCGGCCATGTGGACGGATCCCACTTCTCGCCGTTATGAATCCTGTAGTCGCCCCTTTTCATATTTGCCGCCAGCTCATCAAGCCACACAGGGAGCATCTCTGCTGTTACAAGGGTCTCCACCCCTCGTGCGGCAACCCTTCCAAGGGTTGAGAAAAGCGCCTCCGGCCCGACATTGAGCTTTTTGAGAACCGAATCAATAACCTCCTTGACTCTCTTATGACCGGATGCGTATGCAACCAGCATCCTTGAAAGCGGACCTGCCTCCATAGGCATGTCTTCATACCGGGGCGCCTTTATCCAGCTATATTTTTTATCTGTCTCCAGAAACTCATACGGCGGCTTTGGTCCGGTATACTTGAAGTTTGTCTCGCCGCTCCATGGGTGTTTGGATGCCGCATCTCCTTCCGGATACTCATACCATGAGCGGGTTACATACTCCATAATCTTTGTGTGATCAACAGGGTGAACCTTGCTCAGGTCTTTATGCTTGATTATGCCTCTCGGGAAATAGCTGTTTTCCGTATTGATCCTCGTATCATTGGGGAACTGGCCGTATGAGAGGAAGTTTCCAACGCCGCTCCCGTATCCCGCCCATTCTTTATAAAAGGACGCAATGGCAAGGAGGTCGGGGATATATACCTTTTCAACAAACTCGCGCGCCTTTTTTGCAATCTCTGAAATGAACGCAATGCTTCCTGCATTGAGCGCATTCTGGCTGTTGGGATCAACCGGTATGGCCATGCCGCCGACAAGGTATGTCTGTGCATGCGGATTTTTCGCGCCCAACAAGGCCTGAATCTTTATTACCTCCCTCTGCCAATCCAGGGCCTCAAGATAATGGGCTGCTGCCATGAGATTTGCCTCCGGAGGGAGCTTATACGCAGGATGACCCCAGTAGGCATTGGCGAATATGCCGAGCTGTCCGCTTTCTACAAATGCCTTGAGTTTATTCTGAACACCTTTAAAATAGGCTGCGCTTGAGTTGTGCCAGTCTGATATTGACTGGGCAAGGGTTGATGTCTTTGCAGGGTCAGCCTTCAGCGCGCTGACAATATCCACCCAGTCCAGGGCGTGGAGGTGATAGAAGTGCACGACATGATCCTGCACATACTGGATGCCGGAGATAAGGTTTCTTATTATCCTTGCGTTATCAGGTATTTCTATTTGTAATGCGTCTTCGACCGACCTCACCGAGGCCGTGGCGTGAACCGTTGTTCAGACCCCTCAGATGCGCTGCGCAAACACCCATGCATCCCTCGGGTCGCGGCCTTTGAGGATGATCTCAATGCCCCTGAACATGGTGTTTGCCGCCCATGCGTCCACCACCTTGCCGCCTTCAACCTGCGCCTCAATCCTGAGATGCCCCTCAATCCTGCAGATTGGGTCAATAGCTATCTTGGCCATAGCACACACCTCCTTTTATAAATTAAAAAATAAAACCCTTATTCTCCTTTTTCTTCTTCCTTTGGCCTTATCGCCCTGATTATGCCGTGGGCTGCAATGCCTGCGGCAGTAGCCGCTGCAAGGCCTAGGCCAATCTTGTCAGCGGTGGATTCCACGCCGAATCCAGGCGCATTGGGAAGCCTTCTGTAAAAAGGCGTCATGGTATCCCAGAAATTCGGCACCGCGCACGCAAGGCAGCCGTGTCCCGCCTGCACAGGCCAGCTCGTCCGCTCATTATATTTGACGGTGGGACAATTTAAAAATGCCTCCGGTCCTTTGCAACCCATCTCGTAAAGACACCATCCCTGTCTGTGTCCTGCATCGCCCCATTCCCTGACAAATTGGCCCGCATCATAATGGGCCCTTCTTTCACAGTTGTCATGTATCCGTTTGCCGTACGCAAATAACGGCCTGCCGAGTTGATCGGTTGCCGGAAGGCTTCCAAAGGTCAGGAAATGGACAAGAGTGGCTGTGATATTTTCCGGGTTCATCGGACATCCGGGCAGGTTTATCAGGGTAAGCCCAGGTATGGCGTCTCTTACGCCGACCGCGCCGGTCGGATTCGGCTTTGCAGCTGGCAGCCCGCCAAAAGATGAACAGGTGCCGACACAGATAGTTGCATAGGCATTTCCGCACACCTCGCGCGCAATATCAATGGCGCTCCTTCCGGCAACACAGGCGTATACGCCGCCGTCCTTTAACGGTATGGCGCCGTCTACAATTGCAAGGTATTTCCCCTTCTGGTTTTTAACCACATCGCGCAATGATTTTTCAGCCTGCCTTCCGGCAGGGGCCATGATGGTCGCGTGATAATCAACTGATAAGACATCGAGAACAATCTCTGCAATGGTAGGTTTGCTTGCCTTTAAGAGGGCCTCTATGTCGCCGGCGCAGTTCTGAAAATCAAGCCAAACGAGAGAGGGTTTTTTCGCCTTTTCAAGGGCGCGGGCTATCTGAGGGATGTATAATTCCGAAAGTCCGAGGAGCGCTGCGGTAGCGCCGCAAAACTTTATAAAATCTCTTCTACTGATGCCGTGGGATTCCAATACTTCAAGAAACTGCGGACTAATCTCATCTATCCTTTTCATAAACAGTCCTCCTTTTATAAGGCTGTTTTATTAAGTTGAACGCCTGCAGCTTTTAAGTAAGATATCACCCCTTCCTTCCCACCTGAACATATAACTAATGTATAGCACAAATTTTAATTGTGTCAAGCATTTTTTCCCAATGTTGTCAACAAATACAAATATCCCCTTTTATAGCAAATGAAATATCCGCTTTTTGATTCGGCGGGAAAGGCACTTCGGGCTACGCCCTCCGTGCCTTTCCCGCCCCTGTCTCTCCGACTTTGCCCGACTCTACGCAGCCGTCCTCCTTCTTTCCTTTTTCTAACTTTATAACTTTCAACTTTCTAACTTTCTATTTTCAATTGGCCTTCATTCAATTGACCTTTGAAGCCATAATCAGCAAGCTTGCGGGGGCCATGAAACACAGCCACAGACCCATCGGAATGAGGATATTTTGGTTGGTGTTAACAATCAAAAGATTATCCTGCTGTTTATCCTTGACAGTTAAAATATGCTTATGTTAATACAAACGCATTAAATATTGTTACGGAC
>JACQEJ010000012.1 GCA_016200645.1 Deltaproteobacteria bacterium
TAAAACTAACTGCTTGACAAATAAAGATATTTAAAAAAAGGTCTTTGTTAAAGGGCGCTATATCTTGCATAGCTATGAAAAAAGTGCAGGATGATTGTCATGCTGTCTACTCTCTTTATGCCGGCTACTGTTTTGTGCACTCTGAACCATTCCATGCCCCTTCTCTTATTCTGACATCATCCAACACCAGACACCGTGCATCGGCAATCCCTGAATACCGCAGCACATAAGTTCTGTTGCCTACAGAAGACCACTTATAATTTTTACTCAATCCCTGCCGGCTGAACATCAGCACGTTTGTTCTTCCCGAAGGGTCGCCGGAAGCCTGCTTGGTCACGGTTATACCCGTCTGCAAAGTTACTTGCCTTGCATTCGCCGCTTCTCCTGAATCATAATCAAAATTGCCGTTCGTATCGTTGAATTCAAATATTGTGTATTGGCTGCTTGAATCAAACTGTATCCCCCAGCCCCGGCTGTTCGCTGCAATGCTTTTCGTCATGGCGTCAATCCTTGTCTTCTGCAGATCGCCGTAAAGCTGCTGGGATGCCGCTCTTAACCAGCGGCCTTGATAAGAGCCGGATCCGGTCGCAGCGATAGCGGCGATTATCATAATAATCGCTATCACAAGCAACATCTCAATCATGGAAAAACCTTTTTCAGATTTCAACATCTTTATTCTCATGATTAAATCCTCTTGCTTACAATACAATGCAACATCAGGCATATCCATTCTGCTTCAGATAACCCTTTATCTTGTCAGACATAACCTCTGCCTCTTTTCTAAATTCAATGAGGTCCTCTTGCGTAAAAATATAGACCGGATTGTAGTCCGCCTCTTCCCTGTATTTCATAAGTCTCGCAAAAAAATGCGAATCCTTGGGCTCAAATACCCCCTCTTTTACAAAATACTGTCCGAAAACCCTGAGCACGCCATCGTGGCTCTTAGGTTCAAGCCCTTTTGTGAGGAGGAGCGCCCGGACAGTGTGAAGCAAAAAATAATACAGCCTTGAAACAGCTCCATCAAAAGAATCGCTGTTATAAAGCATATCCGCCTGCTCTAAAAATTTAGATGCCTTATCCAGGTGGGCTTTGATATTCTCTTTTTTATTCCCTTCCGTCATATCGGTATCCCTTCTCTTTCAATATCAAGGGCTATCCTTCTCTCCCTGCTTTTCAGAAACTCAAAGTTCTCTTCGGAAAACACAAGGGTTGAGAGCGGCGTGAGATATTTAAGTTCTATATCGCACACCGCATCAAGTATTCTGTTCTTGAGCTCCCTTGTCATGCCCCTGACAACAATCGCTATGTCAATATCAGACTCCCTGTCATAGTCCCCTCTCGCCCTTGAGCCGTAGAGTACGAACTTGACTATCCGGTCGCCGCAAATTTCCATAATAGCATGCTTTAGCTCTGATAAAACCTCTTTCTCATCTGCTTCTTTATTCAAGGGGCTCTCCTGCAAAAAGGTTTATTACTTGTCCTGCAAACCTGTAAAGATTTCAAGGCTAAAAACAGGCAAGAGGCTATGGGCTATAGGCTATGGGAAAAATACAGGCTATAGGCTATAGGCTATAGGATTTTCCCCTTGCCTCTTGCCCGTATTTTCCCCTTGCCTATAGCCTCTTGCCTCTTGCCCGTTTTTATTTAGCCTCTTGCCTGTTTTTTTCTTTTGACGATAACTCAAATTCACCATTGGGCTTTAACAGAAACACCTCTACCCCTTTCATCTCAGGGTCTACAATCCAGTATTCTTTTACGCCATATTTTTCGTAGACCCGGAATTTCTTTTTTATATCATAATAGGCTGTTGCAGGAGAAAGTATCTCTATTACCAAATCAGGCGGTCCATATATCCCATCCTCTTTTATAATCTCCTGCCTTTGCTTTGAGATGAAAACTATATCCGGCTGACAGGCATTTTCTTCACCGAGGTATATATCTATGGGAGAGTAGAGGACGATGCCTATCCCTTTTTCTTTTACAAATCTTCTAATCCGTTCAAAGATATTGGCTGATATTATTTGATGCCTTGGGGTTGGCTCAGGCGCCGTTATAATGAGCTCTCCTCCTATTAATTGGTATGGCGCGCCCTCCGGCAAGAGTTTATAATCCTTTATGGTATGGGTCTTTTCTTTAATTCCAAGCATGGTTAAACTATAGCCCCCTGTAAAACCAAAGTCAACTGTGCAACCTGATATCATGCTCGTTCCCAAGCTCTGCTTGGGAACGAGAAGCAATTTTTTGTATTTTAATCCCGAAGGGATGTAATTTTTATAGCGCCTGAAGATGCCAAATACCATAACCCTGAAGGGGTGATATTATAGTTCTATAATAATATCAGCCCTCCGGGCTTGGATGCGCTTCAAAATAGCCTTATTAAAAATTCTGGCTCTTATTGTTCTTATGTTTAAAATGCTACCCATAAATTTGTCGCACACCCCCCGTCATGTCGTATTAAATAAGGCCAAATCTTTGAAGTATGTTTTATAATACCCCCTGTCTCTGGTCAAAAGCCTGTCTGCGTGGCCAAGCGCATGCGCGCCTATAATAAAATCGCTTATAATATGCTGACGAACAGATATTGCTGCGCCGCATTTATTGCAATGGAGTATTCCCATTTTACTGCCGCACCCCTGACACTGCAGCATGTTTGCTTTCATCTTTGCATATCCTCTCCATGCCAGTCCTGCCCTGTAAAGGGCATCCCTCCCGGCAGACACGAGCCGGATGCCTGTTTCGCTTAGAAAACTGTCAAGCGCCTTCTGATATTGAAACTGGGAAGCCAATTCCGCATAAACCGCCTCGCAGATGATAATCCCGCCGCTGATGTTTGCCTCATCCAGCCGCCCTTTTGACGCGAGGGCATGCTGAGAATCAGGAATCAGTATATCAAGGAGCGCATTTGTGTCAACGGCAGTAATCATTTTCCGCGCAGCGCCTCAACAATTTCATCCGGTTTTTCCCCCTTCTTATGTTTAAGGTATCCCACCCACTTGTCAAAAGGAGAGGGTTTGGGCTTTTTCTTAAGGATATAGAAGCCTTTCTTCTCTTCAAAATCTATCTCGTCTCCAGCCTCAATCCCTATCCGCTCCCTTACCTCTTTGGGCAATGTAACCTGCCCTTTTGTCGTAACCTTTGCTGTAACTCCGCCCATATGCTTCACCTCCTTAAACGCAAACATATTCGGTAAGATTTGCTTTCCTTACTTTAATTGTAAGGAAACTAATACCGAATGTCAAAGGATTTTCTACAATCCATATTCCTTTATCTTATACAAAAGCGCCCGGTGGCTTATCTCAAGGAGTTCTGCTGCCTTTGTCTTGTTGCCGTGCGTCATTTCCAACGCTTTTTTTATGAGCTCTTTCTCTATGGCCTCTTCCGCCTTTTTTATGGAAAGGCCAACAGGGGGCTGGGGGCTGGGGGCTGGGGGCTTGAGAAACGGAAGGCTCTTCTGTGTTATCACATCCGCATCTTCAAGTATCACCGCCCTTTCAATAACATTCTCCAGTTCCCGCACATTCCCGGGCCATAAGTAGTCTATTAAATGATTCATGGTCTCTTCGTCAACGGCCTTTATCTTTTTGCCGAACTTTTTTGCATATATATCCGCAAAATGATTTGCCAGAATCGGAATATCACCCGGTCTTTCCCTTAGAGGAGGAAGTTTTATCGGAACAACATTCAACCTGTAAAACAGGTCTTCCCTGAAATTATCTTTTTTTATCTCCTCTGATAATTCTCTGGCAGTTGCTGCAATGACTCTAATGTCTATTTTTTTTGACTTTGACTCCCCAATCTTTCTGATTTCCCCTTCCTGAAGAACACGAAGCAGCTTTACCTGTAATTCTCTTGGAAGCTCGCCTATCTCATCTAAAAATATCGTCCCTCCGTCTGCCTCTTCAAAAAGGCCTTTTTTGTCCCTGACCGCATCAGTGAATGCGCCTTTAACATGGCCGAAGAGCTCGCTCTCAAGAAGCGGCGCCGGGATTGCGCCGCAGTTCACGGCAACGAACGGCTTGTCCTTTCTGTTTCCGTTATAATGGACTGCCCTTGCAACAAGTTCTTTGCCTGTGCCGCTTTCGCCTGTGATTAAAACAGTCGTGTTATAATCAGCCACCTTTTTAATAAGCTTGAATATATCAAGCATTGCCGGAGTTTCCGCGATGATATTTTTGAAATCATATTCTTTTTGAATGCTTGCCTTAAGCCGTGTATTTTCTCTCTTGAGCCGCTCCCGCTCCTCCGCCTTTTTCAAGACAAGGATTATCTCATCCGCCTTGAATGGTTTTGATATGTAGTCGTATGCGCCGAGCCTCATGCACTCAATTGCGGTATCAATCGCGCCGTATGCGGACATCATAATGACTACGGGGGCTGGGGGCTGGGGGCTGGGGGCTGGCAAAGACTTTAAGAATTCCATGCCGTCCATGCCGGGCATTTTTATATCGCAGAGGATGAAATCAAAATCTTCCTTTTCCAATACTTTGAGCGCCTGCGCTCCGCCTTCCACAGATACCACATCATAGCCTTCCTTTTTCAAAATGATGGAAAGCATGTGCCGCATGGATTCTTCGTCGTCAATGATGAGGATTTTCATATTGGCAAAAACACCTCAAATGTCGCCCCTTCCCCTGCCTTGCTCTTCACCTTTATATCTCCTCCGAATGTTTGAACAATTCCAAGAGACACGGCAAGCCCCAACCCTGTCCCCTTGCCCAGTTCTTTGGTTGTAAAAAACGGGTCAAATATCCTGCCAATATCTTCTTGGGCTATGCCTTTGCCTGTATCGGCAACGGATATTACAACAAACTTCTGCTCCGCTGTCTCCTTGCGCTCGGCAGTAAAATCATAGCCGGTTAAATCGTCCTTTCTTCTTTTAACCCTGACACCCGATGCCTGACACCTGACACCTGTCTCTACTGTTATAGTTCCGCCGCCTGCCATCGCATCCTTTGCGTTCAGAAAAAGGTTTAAGAGCACCTGGTGAAGCATGCCTTCATCCATAAGTATATGCGGCAGAATTTCAGAAAGCCTCATATCAAATAATATGCCGCTGCCGGAAAACTGAGGCAAAAACATTTGAACGGAGTCATTAACCGCCTTGTTGACATCAATATCCTGCAAAACACCTTTTGTCCCGCTAACCTGGACTGACGGCCTTGAAAAATCCAAAAGACCTCTTACTATCTTATCAATCCTTTCAATCTCCTTGCCCAGTCTTTCAAGTATCTCCTTTTCCTCGCTGCTTACTGCTTCCTTCTTGCTATTTATTGTTTTCTTCAGTATATCCACATATCCAAGCATTGCTCCGAGCGGATTCCCAATCTCGTGGGCGATACCTGAAGCAAGCCGTCCAACGGTTGCAAGTTTTTCCGACCGGACAAGTTCTTCCTGCGCGGCCACAAGCTCTTTATTAACCCTTTCCAAAGTCCTTATCTTTTCTTCAAGCCTGTCGGCCATTGTATTAAACGATGCGGCGAAGCTTCCTATTTCATTTTTGGCATGGATATTCACCCTCTGCTCAAGCATGCCGCCTGCAATGTTTTCGGCAGTCTCTTTCAGAAGGCTCATGGGCCTTATGATATTTTTAGAAAAAAAGTAGGCGCCGACGGCTATGATAATAACGGAATCAAAAATGGCATAAAAAAGGAGCAGCGTCCTGAAGTTTGCCGCTTCTTTCCGTATATCCCAGAGGGGCATGGAAAACATCATAAATCCGCCCGATGCGCTTCCTTTAATTGCCGATACTACCAAAAGCTCCTTGCCGACCCCTGAAAACCAGCCGCCGCCGACCATCTTTATGTTAAGGTCTTTGATAAGGTAGAGAGAATCGCCCTCGTCTTTATTGACCGGCAGTCCCTCGCCAATAACAAACCATATCTTTCCTTTGTCGTCCACTACGGCCATGTCCTTTATCACGCCCTTTTCAGAAAGCGCGGCAACAAATTTTTTGAGCCCGGCGGCCTCCGCTGCCTGTCCTTCGCCTATATACGCATGAATCGCCGCAGCGATAACCTCCGCCTCTTTTCCCTTTCTGTATAGGGCGTTCCATTCCAGCATTTTGATACTCAAAAAGCCGAGCAGCGTGATAGCGGCTACTGTTATAATGGCAATGCCTGCGATGAGCTGAGTCTTTATGCCCCACATATTTATTAAAAACTCAAAATTTAGGCTGAAGGCTTAAGGCGTAAGGCTAAAGAAAAGAACTATTTTTTCCTTCAGCCTTCAGTCTTCAGCCTGATATTATACACAGCGACATAAATAGTTGCGCATACAGAGCGTCAGAACAAAGCAGACCAAGGCGCGACGAAGGTGAGGAGTGAGGCGTATTTTTAGCATACGCCGCAACGACGAACCGAGGAGCAACGCAGGTATGCGAAACCATTTCATAAGGGTCTTGCCACAAAACAGGGCTATGAGCGCGCCAATGACAAGGAACGGGCCGAATGGTATGGCATATTTCGTGTCCTTGCCTTTTGCCAGCATCAATGCGGAACCGACAACAGCGCCGATAAAGGAGCCTGTAAATATGGTGATGATAACGGCTTTCCAGCCGAGAAATGCGCCTATCATGGCAAGGAGCTTTATATCGCCGCCGCCCATGCCCTCTCTGCCTGTAATCAGCTGATAGCCAAAGGCAACGAGAAAGAGGCTTCCGCCCCCTGCCAATATGCCTATGATGGAATTAAGCATACCATGCGGCAGAAAATATGAGACAAGAAAACCAACGATAATGCCGGGAAGACTTATCACATCAGGGATTATCTGGTATTTCAGGTCTATGAATGTTATTACAAGCAGGCTTGCCGCAAAGATAAAATAGACAGGGAGCTCAATTGAAAAACCAAATGTCTTCAACAATATTACAGAGAAAAAACCTGTTAAAAATTCCACAAAAGGGTATCGCGGCGATATGAGGCTTTTGCATTGACGGCATCTGCCGAGAAGCATAATGTAACTTATAATCGGGATGTTATCATAGAATGCAATCGGATTATTGCAATGTGGACAGGAAGATGGAGGGAAAACAATGGATTTGCCTTCTGGGATGCGGTGGATGCAGACATTTAAAAAACTGCCGACCATGCTGCCGAAGATGAAAGTGAAGATGTAAATTAAGGTATTTGGCATAGGGAAAAGGGCAATAGGCTATGGGCTATAGGCGATAAAAGACAGGCTATAGGCACTGGGCTATGGGCAATAGGTTTTCCTGTTACCTATAGCCTATAACCTATCGCCTGCTTTCATTGCCTATCGCCCCTTGCCTGTCTTCACATCACTTCCGGCACATAAGCCTTTCTCTTTTCCTCAACAAGTGTAAAGATATCCGATGCAATCTTTATGCTCTCTTTAGAATCCCTGGCAGAGATAAGCTCCGCAGGTATGCCGCCGGGAAGGCTGTCGGGATAACGGCTGGTTTTGTAGTAGATATCCAGCCTGCCGCTTGGCTCCACAATCGGCTTAAAATCCTCGTCATAGGTGAGACATCTTTCTAAAAGCTCGCTTACGGAACGTGTTTCTTTTGTATCCTCTTTATTCATAAATAGCAAAGCCCTGAGCGCCTTAGCCGCGCTTTGCTGCGCCCAGAAACACGCCTGCGCATAAAAGCCGCCCTGCTCGCACCACTGCGCTGCCTTCAAATCATTCTCCGCCTGCCTAAACCACCTATCCGCCTCTTTTGCCAAGCCTTGCATAAAAACCTCCGGTTTTTAAGCTCATAGCTGATAGCTGTTAGCTGATAGTAAAAACAAAACCATGAGCTATGAGCTATGAGCCATGAGCTATCAACTCCTATACGCTGCATTTATTTTCACATACTCATATGACAGATCGCTTGCCCAGACTGTCTTTGCGCCTTTGCCCAAACCCATCTCAATCTTTATGCAAATCTCTTTTTCTTTAACAGCCTTTGCTGCCTTCATTTCTTGCCCCTTGCCCCTTGCCCCTTGCCCCTTTATTACAACAGGGACATCATTAAAATATATATTTATCTTTTCTTCTTTCACATCCGCGCCTGAACGGCCTATTGCCGCCATTATCCTTCCCCAGTTTGCATCCTCGCCAAAGAAAGCCGTCTTCACCAGCGGAGAATTTGCAACCGTCTCCGCAATCTTCTTTGCGTCTTTATCCGTCTTTGCGCCTGTGATATTAAACTCAAGGAGCTTTGTAGCGCCCTCCCCGTCCATGACAACCATCTTTGCAAGTTTCAAACAGACCCTCTCAAGCATCTTTTGAAATATCCTTGACCCTTGACCATTGACCCTTGACCCTATTTTTTCATTCCTTGCCGCCCCATTTGCCATGAGCAACACAGTGTCATTCGTTGATGTGTCTCCGTCCACTGTAATGCTGTTAAACGATTTATCAACCGCTGTTCTCAATATCGCTTGCAGCACCTTTTGTTCTACAGCAGCATCAGTTGCCAGAAATGCCAGCATAGTCGCCATATTCGGGCATATCATCCCCGCGCCCTTGGCAATGCCGAGAATGGAAATCTCTTTTCCGCCTATCCTGCATTTTTCAAACGCAAACTTGGGAAAGGCGTCTGTAGTCATAATCGCATGAACCGCGTCATTCCACCCTTTTGACGAAAGGGATGAAACAAGTTTTGGAATCCCCTTTTCTATCCTGTCAATCGGAAGGTTCTGCCCGATAACGCCTGTTGACGAAACCATTGCGAGCCCCTTTTTTATTCCAAGCGCATCTTCAACTGCCGCAGCCATCCGCACCGCGTCGTCCATGCCTTTTTTGCCTGTGCAGGCATTGGCATTCCCGCTGTTTATAATCACCGCCTGACACAGGCCTTTTTTGAGCCTCTGCATATCAAGCAGAACAGGCGCGGCCTTTACTTTATTCGTTGTAAACACACCCGCCGCAACAGCGGGAGTTTCCGAATAGATCAGGGCAAGGTCTTTATTGCCGTTCTTCTTGACGCCACAAGCAATGCCTGCGGCTTTGAAGCCATGGACAAAAACCCCCTCATCTTTCCCTCTCCCCTTGGGGGAGAGGATTAAGGTGAGGGGATTTTTTATTTTAGATTTGCGATTTGCGATTTTCATATCAATACCCAAAAATTCATGGCAATAAATCGTTGAGTTGAAAATACAACCTACACGACTACTCCGATACCCAATTTTCCACTTTCAATCCATGTATCCTCTTAAAATGCTTTTCATTGTTTGTTACAAGGACTGCATTGTCTTCAAGTGCGCAGGCGGCAATAAACAGATCGGCATCATCTATAATCTTTCCATCTTTTTCAAGCGTTGCTTTAAGTTTTCCAAATGCTTCGCAAATAGATTCGTTGAAATCCATTAAATTCAATTTTCTATGCAAAAGGTTTATATTTGTTAAGTTTTGTTCCACTCTCTTGGATTTGTAAACCCCATAATACAGTTCGCTCAAAGTAACGAAGGAAATGAATATTTTGGAAAGGCCGATGTTCACCACTCTTTTCTCAATATCTTTATTGCCTTTAAGCCAGTAGATGCAAGTATCGGTATCCAGCAGATAGTTCATAGCGCAACCTTTCTGCCGCCAAACCCCGTCCTGTGCAATCGTATATCCTTAATTATCTCTGCCGCCGAACGTTCATCTTCCCAAATGCCGCAGAGGCCGCTTCCTTTGACCGCGTCCTTTTTATGAGGCGCCTTCACGGAAAGGATACTCTCCTTTAAGGAGTGAATAATCTTCACAACCTGCGGAAGCGCCTCGCCAGGCATTTCCCTAACTTCCTTAATGATCATCTTTTCATATTCAGTCCTTGTCTCCATGTTTTCCTCCATTATTCTCCCTTATTTTTATCCTACCTCTTTCCCGAAACCATCTCCAAATTCTTGCACCCATTCTCATTCCCCATATCACAAGCCTTTTGGAAATCAGATATAGCCCTTCCCATATTGCCTTTCATATAGTATGCAACTCCACGAATGTTGTAGGCTGGGGCAAGATTCGGGTCTAAGGCAATTGCCTTATTCAAATCCTCGATTGCCCTGTCATATTGTCCTTTGTCTTTATATGTATTCCCACGATTGTTGTAGGCAAAAGCATAATTCGGATCTAATGCAATCGCCTTATTCAAATCCTCGATTGCCCTGTCTATATTTCCTTTATGGTAATAGGCATTCCCACGATTGTTATAGGCGAAGGCATAATTCGGATCTAATGCAATCGCCTTATTATAATCCTCAATCGCCCTGTCATATTGTCCTTTGTTACCATAGTCAATCCCACGATTGTTGTAGGTTGTAGGCATAGGCATCATTCGGATTTAAGGCAATTGCCTTTGTGTATGCCTCTATTGCATCATCATATTCCTTATTTAATCCATGCTGATACCCCTTTTTATACCAATCCGCAGCGCTTAATATGTCTGCTGTTTTTGCATATTGTTTCTGCTTGTTTTTGTCTGCCTTGACTGCCTCAATTTCAGATTTTAACTTCTCTATCTCCTTAAATGCCTCATCCGCCCTTTTCTTTACATCCTCAAGCTCTTTTGACTTCTGCGCATCTTTGCGGAGCCTGTCAACTGCAGCCGCAACCTCTTTGGGGTCTGCCTTGATCCTTGCCTTGAGATAATACCTCTCTCCGTCCCATTTCTCGTTTAATATCTCTGTCTGCACTATGCCTGCGGTAAGCATGACCACCCTGTCTTTGGTAATCTGAAAATCCCTGACCTCTGTCTCTGCCATAAGATATGTCCCCAGTTCTTCAAGCACGAGTCTTTTTACCTGCTCAACGGCAATGGCTCGGGAGGTTACTTTGGAATCTATCTCGCTTGCCTGATAGGTGTATTCCTTTTCAAATATCTTTACCTCGGCAAAGGCAAAGCAAGGCAAAAGCAATATCATTGCAATAACAATTGTAAAAATATTTTTCATAATTATCCCCCTTGGGGAGTGAAAACTACCAAATTTATTTTGCTGCACGTTTTCTTCAACCCACACTTACCGCAACAGTTCCCTTATGCTGTTTCTCTCTCACAGCCAATTCAAAAAGAGAATTGACTGCGCTCACTACAAGCTGCGCGCCGCCCGGCTGAAAATATATCTCCCCGCATTTCGAGCATACCTCAGCCTTGATTCCCGATAGCTTCACTTTAACACCTTCTCTCTCAAACTTCTGAGTAATATATTTTTCCTCCACAAAGCCGCCGCATTCGGAACATTTTTTTATTTTCATCATAGTCTACCTCTCTTTGTGGACGTTTCCCACCAAAGTTTTTGAGGCATCTCTTTTCATTTGGATAATCTTCCAATATTTCTCCGTCTCCGATTGCTTCAATGAGGTTGTCTTCATCAAAACCTTCTTCAATCATAATGTCTTACCGTATGAATTCTTACTCTATACTTTTTCTGCTTAACAAGTCTTTTTATTTGAGTAATCAAGGTTTACTTCCCGCAGCACTTCTTATACTTCTTCCCGCTCCCGCATCGTTTTCACATTGAGCAGGAATAACACCCTACGCTATAGCACTATTAAAAATATCCAGAAACTCCCTTATCGTAACCACCTTTATGCCCTCAAACTCCTTGAGATGCAGGAGATGTCTGTCTCCGGTTACTACGAAATCAGCCTTTGCCTCTTTTGCGCACTCAAGAATTCTGTTGTCAGGGTCGTCTTTGAGCAGTTTCAATTTTACCGCAGGCTTCACGATATGAGCCGCGCGGCCTATGTGCCGGAGGGCTGCGGTTATCTTGTCATCTTCCCACAGAAACTTATCCCTTAGTTTTCTTGCAGTTTCTGTCAGGATTGCAATGGAGGTAAACAGGGCGTTATTTCCGTTTATGGCAGAGAGATATGCTTTTTCTGCCGTGCCGCCGGGAGCAATCAGAGCCGAGATATAGACATTCGTGTCGAATACCGCCCTGACCACTATCGCCCCTCAAAGATAAGCCTTTCGATTTCCCTTTCCGTCAGATTGAGTTTTTTTGCCCTTTGCGCCCCGTATTTCTGAAGCCCTTTGAATTCTTCTTTGAGCTTCTGTCGCTTATAAAGATCGAACATATCTCTGAATAACTGGCTGATGGATTCACCTTGTTCCCCGGCAATCTTTCTGTATTCCTTTGCTGTCAGCGGGGGAACGGATATTGTCATAACAGCCCTTTGTCTTGACGGCATAAACTCCTCCCTGTATTACTTTGTATTACCATATCAAAAATCCGGCTGTCTGTCAAAAACGGGAAACCGGCTCGTCATTTCCCAAGACACTTCTCATATTTCTTCCCGCTCCCGCAGGGACACGGCTCGTTCCTGCGCAATCCTTCTCACCAAATAATTGTTACAACCTGTGAACGGCTTATTTTTTCATCTTTTGTGATCAAAGCCGCCTTGTAGTGCAAAGCGGTTGCTGCGATAAGTTTATCGTGCATTTCCAGATCAGCCTCAATTTTATCGGCTATTTTCAAAATATCGGCATCCAGCGGCGCAATTGTAAAACTGTCGCTTTCCTCTATTTTCTTCAGAGTTTCTTCAAATGTAATAGTAACCTTGCCTTTCTTTGCTATAAACAGTATCTCGGCCAGAACAACAGCGGGAACAATGATTGTTCCTTGCTTTTCAATACCGGCGAAAACAGATAACGCCCTGCTGCTCAATCTGTTATCTTCTGTAAAGTGCCATACCAAGGAATGGGTATCCGTTACATAATCCATATACGCTCAATGTCTCTCGTAAGGGAAGAGTGTTTTTTTTGCCTCGGAGAAAAGGGACTCGTCAATTTGACTGCCCTTCCATATCCCTTTCAGGGAAATTCTCCTGCCTGTCTTTTTGTCCCCCTCCTTCAGTTCGCCGGTCAATACATGAATGATCTTATACACATTCGCCAGCTTGTTGTAGGGAATTTCTTCAATCTCCTGCAATATCTTCTTTTTGTAATCTACCTGCATGGCAACCTCCCATGAATAATATGCTTGTATTTTTCACTTCCCGCAGCACTTCTTATACTTCTTCCCGCTTCCGCACGGACACGGCTCGTTCCTGCCGACCTTCTCCGCAACATGAACAGGTTTCGCCTTTTCCTCTTGCCCCTTGCCCCTTGCCCCTTGCGCCTGATTTTCTTCTCCTCTGCTCAATACAACCCGCTGCGGCCCCTTCACCGGCTCAAGGCTCGCAACCTCTTCCTCCCTTGTTATCTGAACCTTAAATAGTCTCTCACATACATCCTGCTTCAGCCTGAATATCATGTCCGTAAAAAGGTCAAAACCCTCTCTTTTATATTCCTGCAATGGATTTTTCTGGCCATAACCCCTAAGCCCTATCCCCTCTTTTAGATGGTCCATTGCAAGAAGATGGTCTTTCCAGAGCGTATCCAATGTATGAAGCATTACAATCTTTTCAAGATGCTGAAATGATTCTGCGCCTACTGATTCCATCTTTTTCTGATATGTCTTCTTTGCCTCATCTGCAATACAGTCTATCAGGGCATCCCGCGATTGGATTTCCTCAAACAGCTTATCGTCAAGCTGCGCATCAAACTGTTTGTCCACCGCATCCTTTATCGCCTTTACATCCCACTCTTCAGGGTGAATCTTTTCATCAACATAGGTAAATCCAATCTCCTCTGCCATATCGTCAATGAAATCGGTTACCATGTCCTTCAGCCCTTCCTGGCCGAGGATTTGCCGCCTGTATTTATATACAACCACTCTCTGCTGGTTCATTACATCGTCATACTCAAGCAGGTGCTTTCTTATATCAAAGTTATGCGCCTCCACTTTTTTCTGCGCGTTTTCTATTGCCTTGCTGACAAGACCGTGCTCAATCGGAACATCCTCTTCCATGCCCAATCTGTCCATGATAGAAGAAATCCTCTCTGAGCCGAATATGCGGAGGAGGTCATCCTCCAGAGAGAGATAAAATCTTGACGAACCAGGGTCGCCCTGCCTTCCTGCGCGTCCGCGCAACTGGTTGTCTATTCTTCTTGACTCATGCCGCTCCGTGCCGATGATATGAAGGCCGCCGAGTTCAATAACCTTTTTCTTTTCCTCTTCGCAGAGCTGTCTCGCAGCCTCGAATGCATACTTATATGCATCGGTTGTATCATCCTTACCTGCCTTTTGCGCAGCCAATGCCTCCGGATTTCCGCCGAGGATAATATCTGTGCCCCTGCCTGCCATATTGGTGGAGAGCGTTACAGCGCCTACTCTGCCTGCCTGAGCTATTATCTCCGCCTCTTTTTCATGATGCTTTGCGTTCAGCACATGATGCTTGACTCCGTGCTTTGAAAGCAGGCTCGCCAGCCTTTCAGACTTGTCTATGGAGATAGTGCCGACCAAAACCGGCCTTCCCTTTTCATGCCATTCTTTTATCTCCCTTATGACCGCATTGAATTTTTCCTTCTCGGTCTTGTAAATCAAATCAGCATGGTCGGTCCTCCTCATCGGCTTGTTGGGCGGCATAATCATGACTTCCAATTTATAGATCGCATGAAACTCCGCTGCCTCCGTGTCCGCCGTGCCTGTCATGCCTGCCAGCTTTTTATACATCCTGAAATAGTTCTGGAATGTGATGGTGGCAAGGGTTTGGTTTTCATTTTCTATCTTTACCTTTTCCTTTGCCTCAATTGCCTGATGAAGCCCGTCGCTCCAGCGCCTTCCGGGCATGAGCCTTCCGGTAAATTCATCCACGATAATGACCTGACTCTCTTTAACAACATAGTCCACATCCCTGTGAAACAGCACATGCGCCCGCAAGCCCTGGTTCACATGGTGAAGCATCTCTATATGCCTCGGGTCGTAAAGGTTTTCAATGTTGAGCAGCCGTTCAACCTTTTCAATGCCCTCTTCAGTCAGGATAACCTGCCTTGCCTTCTCATCAACGGTGAAATGGGCGTCCTTTTTAAGGCCCGGTATTATCCTGTCTATTGTATAATATTTATCGGTAGACTCCTCTGCCGGACCGGAGATGATAAGCGGCGTCCTTGCCTCGTCTATGAGGATGGAGTCCACCTCGTCAACAATTGCATAGTGAAGTTCCCTCTGAACATACTCATCCAAAGAGAACTTCATGTTATCTCTTAGATAATCGAAACCGTATTCATTGTTTGTGCCATAGGTACTTCATGTTATCTCTTAGATAATCGAAACCGTATTCATTGTTTGTGCCATAGGTGATGTCCGCCTGATACGCCTCCCTGCGGCTTGCGGGCCTCAAATGAAAAAGCCTTTCATCCTTTGCCATGTATGTTGGATCATAGAGAAAAGAGGCGTCATGCTGTATCACGCCAACCGATAAACCGAGGCTGTGATATATTGGACCCATCCACTGGGTGTCCCTCTTTGCCAGATAATCGTTTACCGTAATAAGATGACAGCCTTTACCCTCCAACGCATTCAGATAAAGCGGCAATGTTGCCACAAGGGTTTTTCCCTCGCCGGTCTTCATCTCGGAAATCTTCCCTTGATGCAGAACAATCCCGCCCAATAACTGGACATCAAAATGCCTCATGTTGAGCCTTCGCCTTGATACCTCTCTTACAACAGCAAATGCCTCAGGCAAAATATCGTCCACTGTTTCGCCTCTGCCAAGCCGCTCCCTGAACTTTGACGTCCACGTCGCCAGATCAGCGTCCGCAAGCCTCTGCATATCGGGCTCAAGGCTGTTGATCTTTTCAACGACGGGCTGAATTTTTTTCAGTTCCCGCTCGTTTCTGCTTCCAAAAATCTTTTTTAACGCTACGCCTATCATGTGGTGATGTCTCCCTTTTATCTTTTGCCTTCAGGCCTTAACAGTTTTAACTGAGAATGTTTTGCTATCTGGTCAAAGTCTCTATCATTTGTATATAAACAGCAGTCATTTACTATGGCTGCGACAGCAATCAAAACATCAATAGCGCTTACCTGCACACCTTTTCTACTCAAATGATTTTTAAGTTCTGCTGCTTTGATGTAATCTCCTCTTTTTATTTCAAGCAAAGGAAAGGCATCTAAATATTTTTTTAAGCTTGTAAAATCTTCAGGCTTTTTTATGCCTTGCAATATTTCCTGAAGAATTATACCGATCAGATAAATATCTTCGCCTCCCTGAATTATCTTTCTAAGTGTTTCGGATTCAGGGTTTTGAACAGGGCTATGTCTTCTTAGCGCTAATGACCAGATAGAAGTGTCTGCGATTACCCTCATCTGTGTTTTCTCTCTTGTTTATAATCATAATCCTCTTTCATCCCTATTTTCCCAAACAGCATAAGAATATCCTTCTGCTTTCTTTTTTGAATAAATTCCCTTAGCGCTTCATTCACTGTATTTTTCTTGGTTTTGCATCCGCTCAACCTTAATGCCTCTTCTAAAAGTTTTTCATCAATTGCAAGATTTGTTGGCATAAAAATCCCTTCCTTTCACACATTCTTTCACACAAAATAGCACACACTTATAATATCTTGCAAAAAAAATTTTATCAGACAATGAGTTCATTGGCGGGCTATCTGTATTTTTATAGCATACCATCTCTTATCAATGCAACAGGAGAGTATTGACCGGCTTTATCGGGCGTATAGAAGCGGCATAGCGGCTGAATGCTTGAATTTTTCGGTGGGAGGGGGAGAGTTCAAAAAAATGTTGGGTTGATGAAACCAACCCAACCTACGCTACTATCCCCCTCACACCTATGCATAGGTGTGAGGGGGACAAAGGGGAAGGAATTGAGTTGATGAAGCCAACCCAACATTCTGCCTCTTCAAACTTCCTTCAATCTATAACGCACCCATGCGTGAAAAGCAAGCGGATTTCTGCTAATTTCTGCTAAAACAGATTGCTTTTTGTGGGTTAATTTCCAACAGCAAAAAGCAAGACCCTCTTTACTCTTTATTAGCAATTACTATATCCTCAATATATCTCCCGCCAGTCGATTATACGCATACTTGTTGTGTGCACAAAAGTAACTGTAGCAGGCTCATCCCTTGACGGTGAGCCGTACAAGGCCGAATTGTAGGAAGCCGGTGTAATGGTAACTGTCTCGGCTACGCTGTCGGTGATCGTGATAGTGGCTGTTCCGGTTATATTATCAAGACTTCCTGTAACAGTCTGACCGGTAATTACTGCTCCGCTCAGGGTGGTGGACACGATTGTTGCCGAACCGCTTACAGTTACAGTTATTTTTAACGGGTCTTTTGTTGTCGGCGGGTTTCCCTTAACAAGGTTTCCAGAGGGGTCTTTGGGGACAACATGATTAGATTTGTCATGCAAAGAGAGGTTGACGGTTGCATTGGTATTTAGAGCAGGATTTGCTCCGGTATAGCTTGCATTTAAATGGTCAGGGCCGACATAGAAATTTATTTGGGCAAAAAGAGCATTGTCGCTGACCCGCCGTACCTCCACGCGCCATGTTCCAAGCGGGCCTGCAGCCGGGATGGTATAGGTGTCAGGGGCAATGGTTCCTGTGCCGCTCGTGTTAGGCGAGGTTCTTTGTAATGCACCGCTTGAATCATACCAGAGGAATTTATATGTTGTGCCGTTAGTGAGGCCGTATGCCCTTGCATAAACAGAATTCCCTGCAGGGTATATATAGCTTTCATCTATATAGCTGGCGTCTGACCAAAGGACTATGTCTTTTACTGTTGTAACATCGGCAGCAGAAGCCGTATCTCCTCCTGCTGTGGCAGTAGTCGTTACTGTGCAGATGTCTCCGGTTGCAGCGCCGGAAGGTATGGTTACCTTGACAACGATGTCTTCATATCCGCCAAAAGCAGCAAGCGTAACTGTTGCAGGCGGTATCTGAGTTACCTTGTCGGATTTGTATACCCCTTTAGTCCAACTTCCGCATGTGCCTGAAAATACTGTTGCAAAGGTTACTGTCTGGCTTGAGGCTGTATTGTTCTGCACCCTGTGGTCATAATATGCTGAAGAGCCTTTTCCACCTGAGCCGGTGTTGTCAGGCGTTAAGGTCAGGGGTGAAGCCACTGTTGTGAGCGCAGCGGCTGTTGCAGTATTGGCAGGGTTGTTTCCTGATGTTGCAGTAATAGTAGTAGTGTCAAACGTGCCTGTGGCTGCGCCTGCCGGGATTTGCACTTTTATGATGAAATTAGCTGAACCGCCTGCCGCCACTGTTAGAGAGGATATTGTGGCCGTATCAGCAGCATTCCTTATCTGCACGGTCCAGCCCTGACTTGACAATGCAGAAAGGCTGATGGTATCGCTGCTTGCAGTAAAGTTATAAAGGGTATAGTTAAAAACCATTAAAGTTCCCGGAGAGCCGGATTTTGAAAGGCTTGTAGGTAGAATTGCAATATCACCGACAATGGTGTCGGTGTCGCTTGCAGAGTTGGTTTTGCCGCCGACAGTAACGTTGGCTGTGTTGGTGCGCGTATCTCCGGAATTGCCGGTCAGGGTCGCGTTGATGGTAAAGGTTACGCTGCTGTTAACGGGCATGGAAGGAATAGTAATGCCCGCGCCCTGCATAGCCGCCACGGTAGGAGAGACCGGGCAGGTGGCTCCGCCGGAGGCGGAACAGCTTACACTGCTAACATTGATACCGGTTACTGCTGGGTCTGTGAAGACTGCGTTGCTTAATGTATCGCCGGTGGTATTGGTGATAGTAACAGTGTAATTAGTGGTATTGCCCGTCTTGATGGTGGTGATGCCATCGGTATTGGTAATGGCGGGCATAACCACGACACTGACCGTGCCCTGGGCAATAGTAGGGGCGTTGCATTTGGCCTTTGTGTTGGGCACCGGGTCAGCGGCGGACGTGCAGGTTGCGCCGACGGGGCTGGCCTGGTTGTCCCAGCTTAAGACAAAGGGAATATACAAATTACCCCCGCTTCCGCTGAGCGACTGGCAGGGCACGGTCACGTTGGTCATATACAGGACGCCGCTGCCTGTGCCGCCGCCGATGTTTTTGTTACCGTCGCCGCAGGTGTCGGTCCCGCCGTTTGAGTCTAAGTTCAGAAATGGACTGGAGTTCGGCAGGACAGACACGGAACAGCTATTAGCCCCGCCGCTTGCCGGGAGAAGCTTAGGGGTCTTGCCGTCATTGCTGATAAAAATGCCGATGTCCCAGCGGTCAGGCGTGGCGAAATTGACCGTGATTGCAAGGTCTACTGTGATGTTGCTGCTGCCAATGCAGGATGTGGTATCGCCTACGACCGTCATGCCGGTGATTGAGACGTCAGCGGCAGTGCAGGTCAGATCAGCGCCGAATCGCGATGCGGCGCATTGTGTCAAGCCGAATGCGTGAGCCGTAATCGTGTGGGCAAACAGACAGGCGGCTGCCATTAGAAAAATAATATATTTTCTATTCTTATAAAAAACTTTCACATTAAGCCCTCCTGTTACTCATTAGGGTTGGGGTCCTGCGCTTATCCGCACAACCCTCAGGCATTATGAAATAGAAGATCATTACGCCCCATCAACAACCACACCAACAACACGCGTGGCATCACCAACTTTACCGCTAGACTTTATAACATACTGAAGAACCTCTCTACCTAACGAATGTTGAGCGGCAGCAGAACCACCATAGCCTCTAAAACAACTTGTCAGTTGAGTTAATGAACTTATAACTTGACAAAAAATATATTCATCTTCAATCTTAACAGACCCCGGAATAAGATAACCGGCTGTTGAAGCAACATTTATGGTAGTGCTGCCTATAAGCAAAGGATTATCAGTCACTGTTGTAGTATGCTTATCAGTCTGAACTGTAAAAGAACCATTGCCAAGAACAACAGGAACAGATATTTGACCAGCCGGCAAACCATAATCAGCTAATAATATGCTTTTTAAAGCATACTCCCTGCCACCCTCTGCAATCTGAAACGCCTGCTCTGACTGAAGCTGATTTACAGAAATATCGCTGCCTGTTGTAACCAGCGACACCAGCGCCGCTCCCATGACCGCAAGGATGAGCATGATGGCTATGACCGCGATTATGGATGCGCCTTTTTGATTTGAGATAATTTTTATTTTCTCAGTCATTCTATCTACACCAGTTCTTCCACCTTCTTAAATTCAGGATCGCCTGTTAAGATTTTTGAAAAATAAAAAAGGCAGACCTTTTTGGTCTGCCTTTTTAAATTCATACACTGAAAAAATATTATAAGCGGTTAAAAATGAATGAATGAATGAATGAATGAATGAATGTGCAATATTGATGCCATGCTACGACCTCTTTACCCCGTTACTTGAAATGCCCTGCGGTCAAGTAACGGGGTTTACCGACAAAACATTCTCAACCCTGCCTGACTACAACAGACAGGGAAAAACTTCATTGTCCTTGATTTTTTAATGCAGTTTACCTATAAAACCCTTTGCTGCCTTTATTGCATCTTTAACTGTATCTGTACCCGATAGCAATCCTCTATAATATCCGGCGATGTGCAGTTCTCTGTAAACTCTGTCAAATAACCTTTGAATTGTGCCGTTGTGCATACCTGCATACTTCTGTAAAACCTTTTCATATTCCTCTACCTTTTTGGGCAGGTCCTTCTTTGCAAGCCCTTTGTTTAAAAGATATTCATCAATTGCTTTTAAAACACCAAGGTATGTAACGCCACATGCTGATTTTACATACTTTTCATCCAAGTAAACATTATCTTCAATCGGAGATTTAC
>JACQEJ010000134.1 GCA_016200645.1 Deltaproteobacteria bacterium
CGACGCCGCAGCACGATGCAGGCTGGCGGATAGAGCCGCCTGTGTCTGTGCCGATGGATGCAGCGCACTCGCCTGCTGCCACGCTTGCGGCAGAGCCGCCGCTTGAGCCGCCAGGAACCCTTTCAAGATCCCACGGATTTTTTGTAGTAAAGTATGCGGAATTTTCTGTTGATGAACCCATTGCAAATTCATCCATATTGTTTTTGCCGAGGATTACTGCGCCTGCTTCCTTCAATTTCTTTATGACAGTAGCATCATAAGGCGGGACAAAATTATTTAATATCTTTGATGCGCAGGTGGTCAGGATTCCCTTGGTGCAGAATATGTCTTTGACTGCTATCGGAATGCCTGTAAGCGGCGTTACATCTTTGCCGGAGGCAAGTCTTTTGTCAGCCTCTTTTGCCTGTTTTATGGCATCTTCTTTTGTGACTGTGATGAATGCCTTGATTTTTCCGTCAACCGCATCAATCCTCTTTAAGGATATCTCTGTCAATTCTAAAGAGCTTGCCTCTTTTTTCTTTAGCTTTTCGTGCAGCTCGTGGATGGTTAGATTGTAAAGTTCCAAAGTTCTTCCTCCTTAAGCCTTCAGCCATCAGCCTTTAGCCTGTATTACTCTATTATCCTCGGCACCTTAAAGCACCCCTTTGCCTTGTCAGGTGCATTGTTTAATACCTCTCCCTGCGGCAGGGATGGTTTTGCGCATGCTCAACATCTTTTTTAGTAATTGCCATAAAGGCCTCCAATTTGTTTTAGTAGAGTTATCATAAGGCAGGGTTATATTCAAGCCATTTTTGCTATAACGGGGCTTGCATAAATCAATATAGTATGTTAGAAAATTTAAGATAAATGGAGAAACTATGCAGTTAGGTTTCAATGAAAATGTAATACATAAAGGAACGGTCTACCATATCCAGACAGAGGATGGCGGCAGGAAAAATCCTGTGATAACAACGCTCCTTTTTAAGGAAGGGATTATTCTATCCTCCAAAAGGACGAGCTATGCGGATATTATCAAGTCTGACAAGCTTGACCTCGTTGTAAAAGAGATTATGCGCGACCAGCACGGCACCATGTTAAAAAATCTGAAGGACGGCGTATTTGATAAAAAGGAAGAAAAGGCTGCGCCGCAGGTAAAACCGGCAGAAAAGCTTGTCCACGAAGGTCTTAATCGGGGAACAGAGGAAAAAGAAGGCGGGCAATTAGTTTCGGAAAAAAGCCTTGATGATATTATTCTGGAATATCTTTCGGCAAGTGAAAAGGAGTAAGCTTTGACAAAGCCGAACATGGAAGACTTAAAAAAATGGGCAAGGCAATTAAGGCTGGATGTCCTGATAATGCTCAACAAGGCAAAATCAGGGCATACCGGCGGCTCTCTCTCTGCCGCAGACATTGTAACGGCGCTCTATTTTTACAAGATGCGGCATAATCCAAAAGACACAAAGTGGCCTGACAGGGACAGATTTATTCTTTCAAAAGGCCATGCTGCGCCGATTCAGTATGCCGCGCTTGCAAGATGCGGATATTTTCCGCCAAAGGAACTGCTTACCCTGCGAAGACTCGGCACGATACTTCAAGGCCATCCTGATATGAAATGCACACCCGGCATTGAAGTCTGCACAGGTTCTCTTGGACAGGGGCTTTCCATGGCAAATGGAATGGCGCTGGCTTTAAGGCTTGATAAGAAATCTTCAAGGGTTTATGCGCTCATGGGCGACGGCGAACAGGAAGAAGGACAAATCTGGGAGGCTGCCATGAGCGCCGCGCATTACAAATTGGACAACCTCTGCGCCATTGTTGACTTCAACGGCTTCCAGATAGACGGCGCTGTAACAGACATAATGAACATTGAGCCGCTGAGCGAAAAGTGGAAGGCGTTCGGCTGGCATGTGATGATGATTGACGGCCATGACATGGGGCAGATAGTCAAGGCTCTGGATGATGCTGAGACCATAAAAGGCCGGCCTACTATGATTATCGCGCGGACGGTCAAAGGCAAAGGCGTTTCTATCTTTGAAGGCAAATATCAATATCACGGCGTTCCGCCGTCTGATGACGAATTGAAGAAATCTCTTGAGGAATTGGGGATGACGGCGGAGGGTTGGCCGGAGAGGGCGGCGGCAAGCAATGGATAAAACTACAAAGTTATAAAGTTGAAAGTTTAAAAGTTGTAAAGTTTACAGTTAGAGGTTTTGTAACTTATTTAAAGAACTGGATTCCGGCTATTGAAACTGATAGAAAGAAAAGCGAGGGACTTTATGACCTTTAATGACCTTCGGGAATTTTTAAGCTATCTTGAATCAAAAAACCTTTTAAAGAGGGTTAAGGCGCAGGTTGACGCCAATCTTGAGATTGCCGGAATCATGGACAGGCTTGTAAAAAAAGGCGGGCCTGCGGTTCTGTTTGAAAATGTTCACCCCGTTAGAAGTCTGCCTACAGAAAGTAGTAGAAAAAGCAGCCGATTGGACGCCTTCAATACTGAGACTTCTAGCGGGGTAAAGGGCTGCAATATTCCTGTGGTTGCGAATCTTTTCGGCACGCAGGAGAGGGTTGCGATAGGGCTTGGCGTCACAGAAGATGAGTTTATAGAGATCGGAAAATGGATTGCATATCTTCAGAGGCCGAAGCCGCCGGAAGGTTTGTGGGAGGCGATAAAGAGCATTCCGTCTTTCGGGAAGATGCTGATGCTCGGGCCGAAAACTATAAAAAATGCGCCGTGTCAGGATGTGGTTTTGCAAGGGGATGATGTTGACCTTTCAAAATTCCCCATTATCAAGTGCTGGCCTGAAGACGCTGCGCCGCTTATCACCTGGCCGCTTGTGATAACGCAGTCGCCGGATGCCTGTCCCCGAGAGTCTCTATCGGGGAGAGGCCAGACAAATGTGGGCGTTTACCGGATGCAGTATCTTGACAAGAATAGGGCGATCATGCGCTGGCTCAAGCACAGGGGCGGCGCGCATCATCAAAGGTTATGGAAGGAACAGGGCAAGCCTATGCCGGTTGCGGTTGCCATCGGGTGCGAGCCTGCGACCATCATTGCAGCGGTAACGCCTGTGCCTGAGGATGTGAGCGAATTTCACTTTGCAGGCGTATTGCGAAAAAAGGCGATTGAGCTTGCGGAGTGCAAAACCATTCCGCTGAAAGTTCCCGCAACAGCAGAGATTGTGCTGGAAGGGGAGATACGGCATGAAGAAACCGCACTGGAAGGCCCGTTCGGCGACCACACCGGCTATTACAACAGCGCAGAGCCGTTTCCGGTCTTTCACATCAAGTGCATCACCCACAGGAAAAATCCGCTCTACCTCACCACCATCACCGGCAGGCCGCCCAAAGAGGATGCTGTTATCGGCATGGCGTTAAATAAAATGTTTTTGCCGAGCCTTCAACTGCACTTTCCTGAGGTTGTAGATTTCAGTCTGCCCATGGAGGCGGTGTCGTACCGCATTGCAGTTGTGTCCATCAAAAAGCAGTATCCAGGTCATGCAAAGCGCATTATGATGGGCATCTGGGGGATGCTCAAGCAGTTTTTGTATGTGAAATATATCATTGTGGTGGACGATGATATCAATGTGCATGACTGGAATGATGTGGTCTGGGCCATATCAACGCGGGTTGATCCTGCGCGGGATACGATGATAATAGAAGATACGCCCATTGATTATCTGGACTTCTCATCGCCTGTTGCAGAACTGGGGAGCAAGATGGGGATTGACGCTACCATGAAAAAGCCGCCGGAGGTAAGCCGGGAGTGGGGAAAAAAGATTGAAGCGGACAAGGCGATTGAAGACATGATAAACAAGAGATGGAAGGAGTATGGTCTGGAGTGAAAAAAAAGGTGAAAAAGAGAAAGTCTGCCGGTTTTTGAATTTCGCCATCAACCCTGGTTTACAGAAGCGATATATTCCATATGTCAATAATAAAATTCCTTGCCCCGTAAGAGACCAGAGATCTGACGGGGCTTGCCGGGGAGAATCCCCGCAGCTTGCAACTTACCACACCTTCCGGGCGGGTGCGTAGCATTTCAATTCCCATGTCGAACGGTCATAATAGCTGAGAAAGATACGGCCGTCAGCGGGGTTTATATCCATTGATAAGTAGCCGCCGCTATAGTCGGCTACGGTCTTTATATCCCACGAACTTCCGTTAAATGAAGCCAGCTTCAATTTATCGTCAGAGGCGTAATAGCTTATCACCGGATATCCTGTTGCGGGATTAAATGCCAGAACGTTGTCCCACCCCTTGTTTTTCCCGCTCCCCTTGTCAATCTCTTTTATTCTCCATGCGCTGCCAGTGTAATAGGCCAATCGCAATATATGGTCCGAAGAATAGTAGCTAATATACGGATACCCGCTTTGAGGGTTGACAGCCAGCGATGCGCCGAGTTCAGCATCAATATTTCCGTCTACGAAGCTTATATGCCATCCGTTGCCGTCAAAGCTGGCTAGCTTTAAGGTCTTGTCATCGCCATAATAGCCAATATATATCCGTCTGTTCTTTTGGTCCAGCGCCAGAGCGTTAGACCAGCCGTCATTTCTCCCCTTATCTACGGCCTTCACACTCCATGCGTTTCCGTCAAAGGATGCCAGTTTTACCTCCCTGCTCCCGAAATCCGAGTAGCTCAATTGCGGATTCCCTGACCAGGGGTCCAGGATAAGAAAAGTCCCCCATCCGCCGTTTACAACTTCCACCGCCTTTTGAATGCTCCATTTACTGCCGTCAAACGCGGCGTATTTAAAGGCCTTGTGCATGCCGTCGTAATATCCTATGCGGGGATAACCTGTTTTTTTATCTATAGCAAGGGCGGTGTCCCAACCGATATCACCCTGCTCATCCACGACTTCAATACTCCATGAGACGCCATTAAAGGATGCGAGGTTCAGGGTTCCCTTTGCGCCGTCATAATAGCTTATCCTGGGGAAGCCGGTTTTTGGGTCAACAGCGATAGATGGATACGAACAGCCAAATCTGTTTTTATTGACGACAACAATAGGAAAGACGAGCGATGCAAAGACCTCTTCAGAATACGCAGAGGTGGAAAAATCATTATAGGCAATGATACGATAGTAGTAGTTCGTGCTCTTAAACGGGCCTGTGTCTTTATAGGATGTTGTTGCAACAGATGAAACCTCTCTATATTCTTTTGCGTTCGCTTCCCTTCGCTCCACCTTAAACCCTTTTGCGCGAGGGCTGGCTTTCCATGAAATCATCGCCTCCTTATCCGTTACGGTGGCAATGCTTATGCCCGAAGGCGGATAGAGCGGGGTTGCCACCTTTACCTCTTTTGTGTTGTTATCTATATTCCCCTGCTCATCTTTCGCCCTTGCTACAAAATAATATACAGCGCCATCTTTTAATCCGTTCACCCTAAAAGATGTATGACCAGTGATGGAGCGCACAGGATGAGATGTATCCTCTTTGCCGGCTTCCGGCGCCTCATAGATAAGGTAGCTTATTTTTTCAGAAGGAGTCGTATTATCTTTAGCCGCTTCCCATTTTAATGTAACGGTTGAAGGACCGGCGGCAGCAGCCTCTGACAGGCCATGAAACACCGGCGGACTGATGTCCTTCTTTTTAGCAAGGCTCTCAGGAAACTCTACATTGAAAGAATTAGGCTTTTCAAGCGGAAGAGAAAGCAGCCCATCGTGTTGAGAAATTTTGAATTTTTGAATGACCGGAGAGGAGGGATCGTCTGTGGTTATCTCCACCGCAACCGAATCCGCGCCCTGCGTAACCACGCCTGATGCGATTACAGTTTCCGCCTTTTTTGGCTCTTCTTTTTTTACTTCCTGCGGCAGAGGCGCCTTTTCTTGAGGAATGGCCTGTTCAACAACCCTCTTTTGAGGCGCGGGGAACAACACGCTGTAGGCAATTACAGCTGCCTCGGCAAACAGGGCCAGGAGAAGCGAGTATACCAGTATCTTTTTTTTCATAGACGAACGGCTTGCTAAATTATGCAAGACTTGGGCGATAATATAACATAAAAGCAGGCTATCTTCAATTTTAGTTTTTACAAAATTATGCATTGATATTATAAAGCAACTTATGATAAAATCTTCCTGTAAAGAGTAAAATTTAGCCCCACGCCCTGTCTGGAATGGAGCGCTCAATGCCATGCAATTCCCCGGACTTCAACACATAGGACAATCCGATCCGTCTCCCGCCCCTTCGATCCATGAATGGAACGACCAATTTCTGAAAAGAATGAAATGCTTCATAACTTGGTATGCCTGGCTGTTTATCGGCTTTATCCTGATGTCCCTGCCTATCTCCGTACCCGATGCGCCATCCGCCATTTATCTGCTGCTCTTTGCAAGCCTACTTGCTGCAGGGATTCTTATATTCATACCGCTTCGCTGGTTTGAAAAGACAATTCCCTTCTCCATCCCTGCCTACCTGATATTTATTCATATATTTCTCTCCTCCACAGGGGGAGGCAAAAGCCCTTATTATCTCATGTATCTTATGCCGCTCATCCTTGCTTCCATACTCTACCGATATACAGGGGCAGTAATCACACTTTTGCTTATCCTGGCTTCGCACCTGATTCTGGAACAACTCTCCTTTTCTACCCTGATTCCATATCTCGCATCGAAGCATTTTCTGGCCAGAGACCTTCCGATTTTTATTATAGTCTCCCTGATAGGGGTGAAAACATCGGTTATTGCAACCATGCTGGTGGAAAACAGGGATGCCATAGACAACCTTGTTGGCCAGATTGCAAAGGCAAAGGAGGAGTGGGAGACAAGCTTCAACGCCATAGATGATATGATAATCCTGGATAGAGATTATAACATTGTAAGGGCAAATACGGCTGCGGCAAAGAGATTCAAGGTCTTCCCGTATTTCCCGGTATTGTCCCGATATCATGGATGAAGACCTGCTGCACAGAGACAGGTGGTTTAGGGATAAGGGGGTAAAAAGCCTTCTCATCATTCCTCTGATTGCAAAGGGAGAGCCCATTGGAGTCCTGAATATCGGCAGTCTTCAGAGAAACCGGTTCGGCCCAAGGGATATTGAAGTGGCGGAGCAGTATGCGCTGCAAATTGCCGTTGCGCTTGACAATGCAAATCTGTATGAGGAGATGCGCAGCCTCTTTATGGACACGGTAACCTCCCTTTCCGCTGCAATGGACGCAAAAAGCCCGTGGACGCGGAACCACTCGGCAGGCGCATCAACCTATGCCCTTACCATCGCGCGCGAGATGGGTCTTGATGAGGCATTCGTCAGCGAGTTGAAGCTTTCGGTTTTGCTCCACGATATAGGAAAGATCGGCATAGAAAACACAATCCTCAATAAGCCTTCGCGTCTATCCGATGAAGAAATCAGGATAGTAAGGGACCATCCGTTAAAAGGCGCAAGCATCCTTGATCCGATAAAGGAGCTCAAGGGAATTCTCCCGATCGTACGGCACCACCATGAATGGTGGGACGGCACAGGCTATCCGCATGGGCTTTCGGGAAACATGATACCCCTCGGCGCAAGGATCCTCTGCGTTGCCGACGCCTTTGACGCCATGATAACCGAGAGACCGTACAGAAAGGGACTTACCCTGGAAGATGCCAAACAGGAGCTTATCCGGTTCTCAGGCGCCCAGTTCGACCCCATGGTGGTAGACGCCTTTATAGCGGTGTGTATAAGGGAGGAAAATTTAGAAAAGAGACAGGCTTAGAATTATAATTGCCTCTACTGATTATGGCACTGCTGGCAGGTATTTCTCATATAACCGGTAGTCGTATCATAAGATGAGGATATATTAAGATTGCCAGCATTATCAATCATCACAAGATTACTGTGATCCATGCACGGCTGCGTTGTGCAATTATTCGGATTCCCTCCGCCATGGGCATAGTGGCAGGAAAGGCAGAAGGGCTGGTACTTGGCAGCGGTGGCATCATAATCAGCAACCCTGATGGAACTGGTATTCCCAAGGTATGTGGCTGCGCTGTAGTCTGAATGATAATCCGTCGCGTTAGCGTCAAGAGTTATATCTCCCACAGGATGTCTATACCATGGATTTCCCGCATTATTATCCCCTGCACCAACGCCAGCAGCGGCTGTGCCGCCCAAATATGGGCCAGTGGCGTCATTTACGGGCGAGTTGCTCACATCATAAAACTTTGTGTGACATTTGCCGCACCATTCTGCAATACGGTTATGGTCTTGGGCTGTTGGAGTTGCCACTCTGCAGAAGGTAACATTACTTCTGTAATATTTTACGAGATTATTGGCAGCGCTATAGACATCGTGCACATCCGCTGTCTCTGCCGCGCCGCCGCATGCGGTAGCAGATGCATACATATTATATAAAATCCTTACACCTGCAGTCTCGTTGTCGTTTCCTGGATTTCCAGGATCATACCTGAGATTTCTATAATTTTTGTTTCCGTGCTGGTCGTGGCAAAAGATGCAGGTAAACTGTCCGCCAAACTTTCCCGTTACATAAGTAGCGCCTGCTCCTGACCATGTTGTTCCATTATTGCCCGGGGGATAATTTGCTGCCAGCGACACATCCGTGTTTATGCTGTGTCTGTTCAGTTCATTTACGACATTGCGATTCTGAAAATCTCCGGCTGACGGCGCATAGGTTGTATTGTTGACAATAAGAGGAGGGGTTTTTGTGCCGTCTACCAGTCCCGTATAGGTCCCGGCATGACAGTAGAGACAGAGATCCAAAACCGTATCCGCCCTTAAGAGTTTGGGGTATGTTCCTGGGGTTCCACTAAGGGTCATTGTTTGGCTGAGGGCCTCTGTGCCGTGCATGGTATGACATTGGCCGCAGGCAAGGGTTTCAGTGTTTGAAACGGTTCTCTCCTTCGGGTTGTGATATTCGCCTGAATAAACAATGGTTGTTGATAAAAAGAAAAAGATTGCGGTTATGAACGCAGAGGATATTTTGAAGATATTAGCATGATGCAACATTGTAGAGAGGGGGGGGCGCATAATTACCTCCAAAAGATTCCGAAGGTTCCTTGCCATTTTCATTACCTGTCCACCTTAAACACACTCACCCGCTTCACTGCCTTTTCTAACAAGTATACATTACCTTTGCCATCCATGTCAATATCAATTGGAAAGTAGACCTGGCCCTTTGCCTTGCCATAAGGCGCTGATGTAAGGAGTCTTTTGCCATTGCCGGTTAATACCGCTACTCCCTGAAGGGCATCAGCCACCCAGAGAAGACCGAAATTATCTGTCTGGATAGCGGTAGGAAGCCCTAATGAATCCCCTTCCTCGCCTGTCAAACCAAAACTTATAATAAAATTTCCTTTTCTGTCATACACATGGATGGCATACTGAGAAACCGGAGTCAAAAGATAAATCCTGTCTTTTGATGCAGCAACCCCTGCAATGGAATGTATCCCCCTGCCTATGGTCATTGAAAGCTTATCATCTTTATCAAAGACGAGGCAGGCCCCTTGCGCAGCGTCCGTCACATATAAGTTCCCCTCGCCATCCGTATTCATCCGGCCGGGAGAAAACGGAATGCCTTCCGGCGCAACCCTTTTTATCGGCTCCCCCCTGTAGTTAAATACCTGCAGATAATCTTTCCCTGCCTGAATTACATAGATTTTATTATCCCTGACCAGCACATCCTGCGGGCTTGACAATCCTTGCTCTTTGCCGAATTTAAATAACGGCTTGCCGCTGCTGTCGAATATCAATATTTCATTCCTAACGCTGTCTGCCACATATATCTCGTTATTTTTCTTATCCACAGAGATTGCGCTGGGCGATTCAAATTCATCCTGGTAAAATCTTTCAATGGCAAAGAGAAAACCAGGGTGCGGATCCGCCGCAGAGGCAGTGGAATGGAAAAGCAACGATAAATAAATTGCCAACGTTCGCCACGCTAATCCCGGCCTCATATTCATTGCTGCCCCTTAAGCCCCTCCATATTTCTCCTCGCCTCTTCATCCGTGGGGTTTATTTTCAAAACCTCTGCAAACTCCCTTGCCGCGTCTTTATACATTCCCGCCTTTATGTAAGCGGATGCGAGGTTAAAGCGGGTGTTTGCGTCATCGGGATTTATTTTTATTGCCTCCTGATATTCGTGTATGGCCATATCATAAAGCCCCTTGAGGTTATATATATTTCCAAGATTATTGTGCGCCTGCGCCTCATATCGCGGCCTTTCGCCGAAATGACCTTTTTTTAAAAATGCATCTATCCTTATAACCTCTTTAAACTCTTCCGCAGCCTCGTCGTATCTCCCCATCATGCTGTAGGCAAAACCGAGATTAATATGGGGCTGTTCGTATCTGGGGTCAATCCGTATCGCCTCCTTATAATCCTTAACAGCCTCGTTATACCGACCCATGCTGAAAAGGGCCTCTCCCCGATTATTGTAAGCCCTGGTCCCGGCAGATGTTTTCCTCACCACATCTGACCACAGGGAAAATTCATCCTGCCAAACATTATTTCTCTGATAGGCCGGCGCAGCAAACGCCGCCAGTATAAGAAAGAGAGAGATTGCGCGCATCATTTATCTTCCATCAACTGAAAGACCCTGACCTTGCTCGTCATATCCACTACATAATATATTCCCCTTTTTTTATCAATAGCCACTGTCCTCGGCCATGAGAATGTGCCGCGGCCGCCGAATTCAAAAATGAATTTTCCGTTCTTGTCAAAAAAGATAACCGCCCCTCTGTTCCCATCCACAACCACCAGTCTTCCCTTTCCATCTATCTTTATGTCAGCAGGCATGCTAAACCCGCCTTCCGACTCGCCCATAAATCCAAAATATCCGCTCTTTTCACCCTTTTTTTTATCAAATATTGTAACAAGAAAGCTCTGCGGATGAAGGAGATAAACTTTGCTATCGCCCACATCCATTGCCTGAATATCTATCCCTTTGGGCTTGCCGCTTATGAAGAACTGATAGAGGAATTTTCTGTCGCTATCCAGCACAATAATTCTCCCCATTGCGCCATCCGCTATATAGATGCAGCCGTCGTTATCAATGGCCATAGCCCTGATAAGCATGTGATCGTGAGAAGGCACTTCTGAAAAGTCCATATCCATGGTATAATCGCCTTTGTAATTCAACAGAGACACCCTGTCTCCCTGCGGCACATAGATAGCGCCCTTTTTATCCACAACGATTGTAGACAGCGAACCTTTAATCTTCGCATTATCATAACCGAACTGGTAAAGAAATGTGCCCTGAGAATCTGTCACCACAATCCTTCTATTGCCGTCATCCGCTATGTACAGCTCATCCCTCCTGCTATCCAGAAAAATAGCAGCTATGCCTTGAAAGGGAAGTCCGCTTGCCTTTCCATCTATGCCTTTGATATATCTGATATCAGATAGGGTTATCGCCCCTCCATAGGAGCAGGGGAAAAAGATTATAAAAGCCGCAAGGTATGCAAAGGTTCTCATAGCTTATGGATTCAGTTTTCTTATATGCCGCAGCGCCTCTTCCCTCCATGAATCCCCCGGAGGCGCAAGCCTTAAATATTCCCGCCAATAACCGGCTGCTTCCCTTTTTAATCCCATGCCTTCATACGCGAGGGCAAGGCCGTAGAAGCCTGTCGGCTCATCATGCTTTATAGACACGGCCCTTTTATGCATCTCAATGGCCTTCTCATACTCCCCCATATCGCTGTAAACAAAGCCGATGTTATTGTATGCATAGATATCATCCGGCTTCAATTGAATGGCCCTGGTAAAGGCATCCAGCGCTGACTGAAATTCTCCTTTTTCAAGATAGACTGTCCCGAGGTTTAAGAATGCCTGTTGGTAATCGGGCTTTATTCTTATAGCTTGATTATACTCCTCTATCGCCCTTCCGAGCAACCCCTTTCTTTGATAAAAGATCCCCATATTATTGTGCAATTCCGGGGCATCCGGCTTTAGTTGAATGGCAATCATCATTTCTTTCATTGCCTCATCCAGATTGCCTTTTTCAATGTATAAAATAAGCCCCATCTTTTGATGCGGCCTCATCTTATGAGAGGACTTTTGCAATACATCAGACCAGAGGGTAAAGTCGTTCTTCCAGTGGATATTTCTTTGAATGACGGCCAGAGATAGAAGGAGGATAAGCGGCATAAAACAGATTGACTCGGATTTAACCATGTTTCTGTATAAAAAGGGGAAGGTAAAACCCATTCCCCTTTTTTAGCTTTACCCCCACACCAAAATCTTTGGTGTGGGGGTTTACTTACAACTCACTACTTACGACTCACGGTTTTTTTTACCTGTTGTGGCACTGCTGACAGCCTATATTGCTGGCAATCGGAACTGCGCTGCCAGGGTCGGATGTGTTGCTTGTGTTGTGGCTCCACCTCAGGGCATTTCTATTTGGCCCGCCGTGGGCAAAGTGGCAGGATAAGCAGCCTACAGCATCACTGGTCGAGGTATCGGCGTAGTATCGCCGATCTCCAGCAGATAATACATTTTTCCACGCAGGGAGTTTATATCCAACAGGTATGCTGCTATACTGAGTGAATCTTACTATATCTACGCCTGAACCTGATGATATTGTGCTATCCACCAATTTATTTGAAACCGGATGCCTTCTCCAATCCGGATTTGCGTCGTTTCCTGTGGAATTCTTTTCATGCCAATTTGTGTGGCATGTTGCGCACCATAAGGAGACGCTGTCCGTATCTGTATTGCTGGCGCCGCTGCTGCCGGGATTTGTAATCCAGTATTGATTCTGACAGCTTGCAGTGTTTCCAGTGCATGTAGCTCCTCCATTGTATACCGGCCAGATTACATAAGTGCAGCTGCTATTTACTGAGCTGGTCCCCGTAGATGCGTCCTTATTTCCTGTAATGTAATTACCCGTGCCTACAGCCCCTGTAACGCCGCCTATATAGCTTGATGTGGCAGCAACAGCGCTTGTGCTTGGAAGACCTGTTGCAGCGAGCGCAACAGGAGAGCCGGTACTGCCTGTCGGCTGCTTCCTGAGATTTCTGAATATATTGATGTTCGCATCGCCGGAGCTATTCGTGCCATGCGGGTCATGGCAGTTTGTGCAGCTAAAGTTTGAAATCTGTGTTCCGCCGGGGGGGGTAACCGTTGTAGCGCCTATGGAGTGTCCGTAACCTTTTTGGTAATTGCCGTCAGGGCCGGCATCGTCTGTCTGAAGCGCCCATGTGTTGTCAATAACCGCGTCAAAATAGCCGCCGGCGCCTAGGGCGCTGAAGTCTTTGCTCTGGTCCCACACTGCGGTATTGTTCAGATAAACCTTTGGCGCACAATAGGTACTGCCGCTGATAGAAAATTGACTGCTTGCGTATGCAGCGTTTGGCCCAGAGCCATGGCAGTTCAGGCAGAGTTTATGGATATCCGCGCTGCTGTCCACATTTGCCCTGAGCAGTCTTAAAGGGCCTGCTTGAGCGCCTGTGTAACCCATGTTGGCGTTGCCTTCGCTGTTGTGCATGGTGTGGCACGCGCCGCAGACCAGGTTGCCTGCGCCTTTGTGCACTGCAAAGGCCTTTGTGGAGAGAAAAGCCATGCTCACGATTGACATGGCAATTAATAACTTTTTCATAAATACCTCTTAATACTTCTTTTAAAGTCGGATGGAAAAATTAAAGCGCCCTTTACAAAAAAAACGCCTCAAATTTGGAGTAGGACAAATCTCCCGGATTTGCATGAACAGGGCTCAAGCCCTGCCCTCCAATTTGAGGCACCCATTACCTCTACATACAACCGCCACCATCAGCAGCTGACTGACTATTTGTGACTATTTGTGTGTAATATTAACAAATTTTTATTTTTATGTCAAGGACATTTTTGTTCTTGACAATGCAGCGATAGATAGTATATAAAAAACCGTGCAGATGATTTCAAAGTTTCATGGGAGGTAGAAATATGAAGAAGGCTATTTTTGTGTCACTGCTGCTTATTGCCGTCATTGCCGCCGGCACAGTGTATGCAGAGTATGGCGACATTGTCCTGGGCAGAAAGATGGAGAGTATGGAAAAGGCAGGCGTCAAGCCGGTGCTTTTCCCCCACTGGTTTCACAGGATTCGTTTCAAATGCAAGGTATGCCATGAGGACATCTTCATCATGCAGAGGGGCGCCAATGATATCAATATGAATGCTATCATGAACGGCGAGTTCTGCGGCAAGTGTCATAACGGCCAGATCGCATGGGAACCTCTCTATTGCGACCGCTGCCATTCATGGACCGGCCCGGTGCCTCCTTACGCGAAACCGGCAGCAAAGTAATCTCAAGGCTAAAGCCTTGAGTTACAGATGCAACTCAAACCTTCAGGTTTGAAACCAACTGAAAGGAGAAAAAAATATGAAAAGCCTTTATTCAAGGATGTCCCTTCCCAGGGCCGTTTCCCTCGTTATTCTCGCCATATTTATCGGATGCGGCGGCAGCAACGCCGCCGGCTTAAAATCTACTTCCCAACCGGCGCCTTCTGAGCAGGCAAAACAGCAGGTGGCAGCGGAGCAAAAGACCCATGAGCCGGCAAAGCAACCCGCAAAGGCCAAACAACCCGCCGAACAACAAAAGGAATCCCAGTATCTTGACCCGAATAATCCCAAGAGCATATTGTATACGGATACAAAGGGTAATCTGGCCGGCACAGGAGATCCGGCAAAGTCAGGGATTCCCAGCGAGGCAGTTAAGATAGGCGCCGGGTGGCATCCCCAGGCGCTTGCGGCAAACATTCTGCCAAAAGATAAATACGGGCTTGTAGACTGGGTAAAGGCTGTCAAGGAGAATCTTATTGTACCAAGAGCCTCCCTCGATCCCAAGGAAGAAGAAATGCCGCCTCTGGATATGAATGTGGTGATAGAGGCGAAGAGTGATTTTGTCAATGATGTTGTCTATCCCCATTACATACACACATGGTGGCTTAAATGTGAGGTCTGTCATCCAAAGATATTTACACCGGCAAAAGGACAGAACAATATGACCATGGCGGGGATAGCGCAGGGGCAGTGGTGCGGCAGATGTCATGGCAAGGTGTCGTTTCCATTGACTGATTGCATGAGATGTCATGTCCAGCCTAAAAAGGCAGCAAAAAAATAGATGGCGCAAAAAATATTATCCATTGCCTTCTTCGTCCTTGCTTTATCATCATCTGCTGACGCAGGCAAACTTGGAGATATTATATTTGACGACAAAGCAGAAAGTCTGAAAAAAGCGGGAGTGGCGCCGGCGGTTTTTCCCCATGCCAGACATGAAGATATTTACAAATGCGATGACTGCCATCCAAAGATATTCCAGGACAAGCGCGGGGCAAATAATATTACCATGCAGAAAAACATGTCGGGCGAGTTCTGCGGCAGCGCGGATTGCCACAACAGCCAAAAGGCCTTCCCCTTATACCAGTGCGATAAATGTCACAGAGAAAAGAAGTGATAGAGACATTTCGTACTGCATTTTTGGGGCCTATGCTTTTGGCCCGGCTATATTCTCTGCCTTTGCCTTCTCAGGGCTTACCATGCCGCCGGTGATGATAAGTTTGAAGGCGTCCTCAACAGACATATCCAGCGGAATTATATCCTTTTCAGGGATAAGCAGGTAAAAACCGGTTGTGGGGTTCGGGGTTGTGGGCAAGAACACATTAACAACCTTCTCAGCGGTCTTTGCCTGCACCTCGCCGGCAGCGACTCCGGTAAGAAAGCCGACAGAATACATACCCCTGCTTGGAAACTCTATGAGCACAACCCTTCTGAAATCCGAATAGCCCGTCGCAAGAAATGTTTCCAGCAATTGTTTTATGGGCTTATAAATGCCCTTGAAAAGAGGTATCCGCGCGAGGATACCATCCCCGATTTCAACTAATTTTTTCCCCAGCAGATTTGTTGCAAGAAGACCCATCAGGAAAATTACACCTATGGTAAATATCACCCCAAGGCCGGGGATATGAAACGGCAGATATGTGTCAGGCTGCAGAGGCTCCGGCAGATATTTGAGCATGGTATCCATATAGCCGACTATAAGGCCGAAGATATTGACCGTCAGATAGAGCGGCACAACTACCAGAAGCCCGGTGATAAAATACCGTTTAAAACCCGCTTTGAGCTTTTTTATCATTTAGACACCAGCCCCTGCCGCTATCTCCGCTATGCTGTCCGCCTTTATTCTATTCCTTTCATCCACATACACCAGAACAGGCTGATGATTCATTGCCTCTGTCTCTTCCATGCCCGCATAGCTGGCTATTATGATGATATGACCTTTCTTTGCCAAATGCGCGGCAGCGCCGTTAATGCATACATCGCCTCTGCCGCGCTCGCCTTTGATTACATAAGTCTGAAACCTTTCCCCGTTGGCTATATTGTAGATGTGAACCTGTTCAAACGGCAGAAGGCCTGCCGCCTCCATCAATTCCTCGTCCAGGGTTATACTCCCTTCATAGTCAACATTTGCATCGGTTACCGTTGCCCTGTGTATCTTTGATTTAAGCATGATTCTCTGCATATAGCTTTGTCCTCCATGTTATAGGAAGCATCTAAAATTTCGGCCTAAGGTTAGGAGGCTCATCTTAAATTGAGCCTCTGCCGTATGCCGATTTTTGGCTTCATTTCAAGCCGAAATTTTGGATGCTTACCATGTTATATACGAGATTATGTAGGGGAGGGGGCTTGTCCCCTCCCGCAGCGGGAGACCACAAGGGTCGCCCCTGCATTGCATTACTCAATACAGTATTGTCTATAAGTCTTGTCTTTCCGATTGTTACCGCCAGGGCCAAAAACGCCCTATCTGTAATCCTGTCCAGGTCCTCCATGGTATCCGTATTGCAGACCCTGACATAATCTATTCTCGCCAACGGCTCAGCCTCTATGACGCTTCTTGCCTCTTTTAAAATCACGCCCGCGTCTTTCACCCCTTTGCCAAATACATCCCCTGCTTTCATAAGCGCATGATAAAGACATAGGGCTGCCCTTCTTTCTTCTCTGCTGAGATAACCATTGCGCGAGCTCATGGCCAGGCCGTCTGCTTCTCGTACAATCGGCATGCCCACAATATCTATATCCATGTTTAGATCACGAACCATCCTTTTAATGACCGCTAACTGCTGATAGTCCTTCTCGCCAAATATGGCAGTATCAGGCTTTACAATATGAAAGAGTTTTGCGACCGCCGTTGCCACGCCGCGGAAATGCCCCGGTCTGGAAAGACCGCACAGATATTTGCTTAAATTTTCCACATCAACATATGTCTGAAAGCCCTCCGGATACATCTCGTCCGGAACCGGGCTGAAAACCACATCTACCCCATTGGCCTCTGCCAATGCCAAATCCCTTTTCAAATCTCTCGGATATGATGCGAAATCCTCTTTTGGGCCAAACTGGATAGGGTTAACAAATATGCTCATCACCAGGGTATCGCCCAGCTCCCTCCCCTTTTTAAGCAGGCTTGCATGCCCTTCATGCAAAAAGCCCATCGTGGGGACAAAGGCGATGGATTTGCCCAGTTTATTTGCATCCTTTGAAAAGCGCCGCATCTCATTTATATCGGAAATAAACCTCATACTATACTTGGATTCGTTTTTACTAACCCATAGCCTCCAGCCCCCTGCATTTAAAAACTATGCCCCTTGCCTGGAAATCTTCCCTGTCGCACATCGTCTGCATATTCATTGACTGCAGATGATATGCTCTTTTTCAAATCAACATATCTTTTTACAAACCTCGGCTGAACATTATCGTATAAGCCGAGAATATCATGGATAACAAGAACCTGGCCGTCGCAGCGCGGCCCGGCGCCTATGCCTATCGTGGGGATAGCGATGGTCTCGGTTATCTCCTCTGCCAGGTCTGCCGGTATCCCTTCCAAAACGATGCTGAACGCCCCTGCCTTTTCTACCGCCTTTGCGTCACCCAGCAATTTTTTTTGCTGCTTCTTCTCTCTACCCTGCACCCTGTACCCGCCCATCCGGTGAATGGACTGCGGCGTAAGACCGATGTGGCCCATCACCGGTATATCCATATCCACTATGGCCTTTATGGTATCTGCTCTATTCAGCCCGCCCTCGAGTTTAATAGCCTCCGCGCCTGCCCTCACGAGAAATCCTGCGTTTCTTTTTGCATCTTCAACAGATATCTGATATGCCAAAAAAGGCATGTCTGCGACGATCAGCGCATTTTTATTCCCTCGCGCAACAGCCCTTGTGTGATACATCATCTCATCCATGGTTACCGATAAGGTGTTCGGGCAGCCGGCAACCACCATCCCCGCCGAATCGCCGACTAAAATAAGGGGTATTCCTGCCTCATCCAGAATCCTCGCAGTCGGATAGTCATAGGCAGTGAGCGCAGGGATTTTTTTCCCCTCCCCCTTCATTTTCATGATGTCAAGTATTGTGATCTTTTTCAACCTGTCGCCTCTCCAAATAAAAAAGCCTTCTGAACCATGTCCAGAAGGCTAAAGACAGTCTAAAAGTTATTGGTCTACAAGTCTACGAGTAAAATATTTTTACTTGTAGACTAACTACCTGTAGACTTTTAGACTGTAGTAATTACCTTTCCGTCCCGGTTCAAAAAATGAATCCAAGCGGCATTATTAAATTAAGTTGCAAGTCACAAGTTGCAAGTTACAAGCAAAAACTTGAATCTTGAATCTTGCAACTTGCATCTTTCTTACCTTGCCGGTATATAGTGCTGAACCCCTCCCTTGAGAGACCGTATCTCATTTACCATGTTCGCCAGATCACCGGGAGAATTTACAAAATCTATGTCCGATGTATTCACCACAAGAAGCGGCGTGTCTGCGTAGTAAAAGAAGTATCTGTTATATGCGTCAACCAGCCTCTCTATATAGTCTTCTTCTATACCCTTCTCGTAGACCTTATTTCTCTTCCTTATCCGCTCAATAAGAACTTCAGTCTTTGCCTGAAGATATATTACCAGGTCAGGTTTGGGTATCCTGGCATCCAGAAGCCTGTATATCTGTTCATACAGGGCCAATTCGTTCTCATCAAGATTTACATAGGCAAATATCTTATCCTTGGCAAAGAGGTAATCTGCAACAACGGCAGAATAAAAAAGCTCCTGCTGACCCAGGTCCTTCTGCTGTTTATATCTGCTTAAGAGAAAAAAGAGCTGGGTTTGAAACGCATATTTTTTTTTATCTTGATAGAAATTGTTAAGGAAAGGGTTATCGTCAACCTCCTCCAGGAGAACCCTTCCCTTAAATTCCGCTCCTAAAAGTTGCGCAAGACTGGTCTTCCCAACCCCTATAGGTCCTTCGAGCGCAATATATCTGGCCTTTTCCATAGAGAAGAGCAACCGATGCTCAATCCTTAGCTCCAGCCCGATACAGTATCGGAGCGGGGATTTCAAAGCGCTGATTAATTTGATTATATATAAGATAGCGTAGTTAGGCGGTGAAAGTCAACCCTTGATACATTTACCCCCACGCCCCAAAAGTTTTGGCGTGGGAGTTATTAAGGAGAGTAAAAACAAAACCCTGCCAAAGCTATCTGACAGGGTTTCATTTGAGAACAGACAGATGTTTAATTCAGGATATATTTCTCAGGGTTAACATTAACCCCGTTGGCCACCACTTCATAATGCAGGTGCGGCCCGGTGCTCATGCCTGTGTTGCCGATGGCGGCGATCTTTTCTCCTCTCTTAACCCGTTGGCCTACATGCACATATATCTCGGAAAGATGGCCGTATTTGGTAACTATTCCATAGCCGTGATTTATAGAGATTGTTTTTCCATAACCATTTTCCCTATCAGCCTTGCTTACGATGCCGTCCGCAGGCGCAAACACAGGTGTGCCGATGGCATTTGCAATATCAAGGCCTTCATGCATCTGTCTCAAGCCTGTGAATGGCGATATGCGGTAACCGAAAGGCGATGTGACCCATCCCCGCGCAGGCCATATCGCAGGCGTGGACGCAAAAAGGGATGTCTGCTTAAAGAGATATTCATGAAGCTCTGTAAAGCTCTTTTCCTGTGTCATTGCCTCGGTTTTTAACTGGTCAAGGTCGGAATGCATCTGTTTTATCAGCCCCCCTCTGGCGCTGTCTAATGCAGCCAGATCCTCTTCAGGCGACGGCCCTCCGATGCCGAGCATCTGATTTGAACCGCCAGGCACTTCCATGTTGGTAATAATCCTCAGCTTTTTGTCAAATTGTTTTAATTTGGCCATCTGAAACTCAACATCCCCCATCTTGCTTGCAAGCGCCTGCAATTGTATCTTCAGTTCAACATTCTCTTTCCTCAAACCGTTAAGCTCATGGGTCTTGATTTTTAATCTGGTGTAATCGAAAAGTATAAATGAAAAGGCTGCGCAAGAGACGCCGAAAATAACCACCATGGTTTTCAAGAGATTGAGCGGGAGCTTAAACTTTCTGATTTGTGAAGGGTCCTGAGGAACTATAAAAACGGTAAAAAATCTTTTTTTCAATTTTCAAACCCTCCTTTCTTCTTATTATTACAGTAGATAGTAGATGGTAGAAGGCAGAAAGAAAATCTTTTGTTTTTCCTGTCTACTTTCTACTTTCCTACTGTCTACTGTATTTTTCTCCTGTCTACTGTTTGCTGTCTTGGATAAACTCTGCATGTCCATACCATGCAGGAATAAATTTGTCAAGTTTTTTTATCCTTTTTTTTATCCTTACTCGCCATATAGGCTATCATCTATAAATATTTCCGTCTGTAACATTAGTCACACCATATCCCAACCCTATAGGTGCAGTATAAATCTCTTTTTTTCTATTTTTATATACCCTTCCCTGGCCATCTTTTTTAATGCCCTGCTAACGACCTCCCTGGATGAGCCTATCATAGCAGCTATTTCCTCATGAGTCAACCGTTCAATATCCACAACTCCTTTCCCCTGCCCACCGTTCCCGGCATTTGCGATACCCAAAAGGGTATGGGCAATCCTTCCGCACACATCCAGAAGCGCCAAGCCGCCTATCTTTCTATCCGCCTCCCTGAGCCGCCTTGAAAGATGCGCCAGAAAATTCAGCGCTATTACGGGATGGTTTTTGATATATTCTAACAGGTTATTGCCATGGATTATAAAACACTCTACATTTTCTATTGCCTCTACATTTGCAGACCGCGGCTCTCCGTCAAAAATGGCCATTTCGCCGAAAACATCGCCCTCTTTCATAATTGATAAAACAATCTCCCTCCCCTCTTCTCCATACAGCGCCACCTTCACCTTTCCGGAAAGGATGAGGTAAAGGGCATCGCCTTCATCTCCTTCGCTTATAATCTGACTCCCCTTCTGCCACTGTCTCCTCTCGCCCATCCCGGCCAGGGCTTTTATATCATTGCTGCTTAAGGAGCCGAAGATTCTCGCATGAGAAATTATGCTTTCTATTTTCTCTTGCATGTTTAATCTATCCCGCTTATCTCCATTCCGCCTATGAGCAAACTCGGCGCGCCGATACTCCCCAGAAATCTTAAATCCCCTCCCACAACTTCCACTCTGGAAAAGAGCTCCAGCAGATTGCCGGATATCGCAACCCCCCTCACAGGATAGCTCATCCTGCCGCTCTCTACCCACAGGCCGGAGACGCCGAGAGAAAAATCGCCGGTAACCTGGTTCGCAGTGTGGGCGCCGAGTATATTGGTAATCAGAAGGCCGCTGCCCATGCTTTGCAACAGGCCGTCAAAATCCGCATCCCCCTTTTCCATATAAAGGTTGGATATGCCGATAGCGGAAATGGATTTGAAATGAGATCTCGCTGCATTTCCGGTAGACGACACCCCCCCTCTCTTTGCCCAATAGGTGTCATAGAGAAAACCCGCGCAAACCCCTTTGTCAACCAGGCAGGTCTTTTGCCTTGGAATGCCTTCGCCGTCGTATTCAGATGCGCCCCAACCGTTCGGCAGGAGACCGTTATCCCACAGGGTAACATTCGGCTTGAAAATCTTCTTCCCTTTCTTTCCCAGCAGCATTGATTTCCCCTTATGAAGATTATCGGCGTAAAAGGACGGAGCGAGGATTTCCAGAAATTCGCCTACGATGATATTCTCTATGACAACAGGGCATTTTACGGTTTTTATAGTTCTTGCGCCCAGCATATCAACAGCCCTCTTTGCAGCATCCCTGCCGATCTTTGCCACATCCACATCTTTTGCAAAATGGCTCATGCCCATATCCCAGCCCATCTGCGAATCCCCTTTGTCTTCTGCAACCGCCATGATGCTGGAAGTAACAAATGTGGCTGATTTCTTCACATCAATGCCTGCGGAATTTACCAGCCTGCTTTCAAAAAAAGATTCTCCGTAGCTTGCCTTTCTCACCTTCGTCACCCTCGGATCAAAGCCTCTTGCAGACTGTTCAAGACTGATTGCCTTTTTTATTTTATCCTCCTCAGATGTCTTATCCAAAGATGAATCAAGGAGCATCAACTCCCCTGCTGTTTGTTTTTGCAATGACGGCAAAGATAAAAAATCATCCGGCTCAACCCCTTTGCTTGCTGCAATAGCATTCTCCAGCAATTGTTTGAGCGATTCCTTTGATAGCGCGCTGGTAAATGAAAAGCCCATTTTTTTATCTCTTAAAATCCTGAGACCAATGCCCTCATTTGAAGAAACCTTGAAGGCATCCACCTTGCCGTCTTTGGCTTCAATAGACAGACCTTTCTGGAGAGAATAAAATATCTCCCATGCGTCAACCTTGTTTTTTAGCAGCTTTGCAAGGTCTTCAATTATTTCTGACTTCTGACTTCTGACTTCTGACTTTTCTTTCATAGCTCTATCATCATCGCATTCTCATCACAATCCGGAAACTTAAAACACTTCACACACTCGCCCCATATTTTGTGCGGCAGGGCTGTTTTGCTTATGGGCTTAAATCCGACCTTTTCAAAAAACCCGGGCTTGTATGTCAACGCAAATATCTTCGGTATTCCGAGCGACTTTGCCTCGTCAAGACACGCATTCACCAAAACTGTGCCTACGCCTTTTCC
>JACQEJ010000135.1 GCA_016200645.1 Deltaproteobacteria bacterium
GTCAACGCACAGCTACATCCTGTTTTTCACGGACAAAGGCAAGGCGTATTCTCTCAAGGTTTACGATATTCCGCAGGCAGGCCCTGCTGCAAAGGGCAAGGCAATCGTGAATCTCCTGAATCTTTCTCAGGGAGAAAAGATGACCGCATTCCTGCCGGTGCGCGAATTTACCGAAGGGAAATTCATCGTCATGGCCACAAAGCACGGCGTAATCAAAAAGGTGGATTTGACGGCGTTCGCCAATATCCGCTCCGGCGGCCTGATCGCCGTTGGTCTGGATGAGGGGGATGAACTTATTGCAACGCGGCTCACCGACGGCTCAAAAGAACTTTTCATCGGCACGCGGGAAGGCCAGGCAATACGGTTCAACGAATCGCAGGTGCGCGATATGGGAAGGAACGCGCGCGGAGTCAGGGCGATAAACCTCGGCAAAGGCGATGTGGCTGTGGCAATGGAGGCGCTTGAGGAAAACAGAACCATCCTCACCGTGACCGAGCGCGGCTACGGCAAGAGGACGGAGATAGAGGAATACCGGAGCCAGGGCAGAGGTGGCAGCGGAATCATCAATATCAAGGTGACAGACAAAAACGGCCCGGTGGTCGGCATTGCCCAGGTAACTTCCGAAGACGAATTGATGATCACCACTGACATCGGCAAGATAATCAGGATCGCCATGAAGGGCGTGTCGGTAATCGGCAGAAACACGCAGGGCGTGAAGTTGATAGACGTGGAGAAAGAGGAGCGCGTAACCGGCATTGCGCCGATTGCGGAGAAAGAGGAAGATGAAGGGGAGTAAGAGGGTTGTGGAGCAAGTGTCATGCTGACGGCGAATGAGAAAAAGGCTCTTGAGAATTTGAAGATGATGATATCCAGAAGATACCGGTTGCTGGACTTTGTCCTCTATGGTATGAATCGCCGCTCTACCGGCGTATCGCAAAAGAAGGGGTAAGGATATGACCGCCGCGGAGAAAAAGGATTCTCTGATACGGTATAGATTGCAGCAGGCAAAAGAGTCGATTGACGATGCGGTCTTTTTGTTTGAGAACAAGCGGGGATTAAGAAGCGTGGTCAATAGGATTTACTATGCCATGTTTTATGCCGTATTGGCTGCTCTCGTGAAAGAGCCTTTTCAAAGTTCGAAGCATAGCGGAGTTATCGGCTACTTCAATCAACATTTCATAAAAGAAGGCATATTCCCTCCCGAGACAGGCAAATATTTGAACCTCGCATTTGAAGCGCGTCAAGAGAGCGATTATAAGGAGTTCTCCGAATTGACCGCGGATGAAGTCCATAAACTTTTGGGACATGCCGTGTCTTTTATAAAAGAGGTTGAGAAATATTTGGGGCATCACTGATGTTTCGGTTTGTTGAAAAAGAAGAGCGCGTAACCGGCATTGCGCCGATTGCAGAGAAAGAGGAAGGGGAGTAGCATACAATGATGAAATTATACATGGCTGTTTGTGCTTCCTTGCTTTTCTATTCGTTAGCTATAGCCATAGATGAATCATGGTGGTTGACCGAGACCTACGAGGCCAGCGAGTTACAAATACAGGGGATCCCCATAGCAAATATTGATTCAGCGTGGGTAGCAGCAGGCGTGTTAAGACGCGATAGTCTTTCTTCAGGTGCGCAACATTATCTTGATAGCCATGAGTGGACACAGGGTTGGAGCTTCTCGCTGGAAGATGATTTCAATAGAGATGGCTTCAAGGACAGAACTGTTGTGGGAATTTATCGCGATAAAACCGGCGCAGCAGGAACTTTTGTCCTTATACTTACGCATAAAAAGAACGGTTGGAGTAAGGCATTCCTGGCTACAGAGAAAAATCACCCAGGCTTTAGCATGATCAAGAATGGAGGGCAAGGCTTGATTCTATGGACGCACTGTTTTGAATGTGATACTGTCGCTGAAATCTATTGGGATGGAAAGTCGTACAAGCTTGAGTATCCAAGTAATGGCGACTAACACACAACCCACATTCCATAAGCCTCGTAGAGGCTAACTGTTTGTAGAACCGAATTTATATAACCCGAAACAATAGCTCCAGAGGAGCGACCGGTAAGTATGGACAGAGATAAAACATCTTTAACCAACCCCAAAACCCTATTCAACCCTGTCCTTTTCTGGGATGCGGATGAGATTGATATGGAAAGGCATGCCGATTATGTCATTGCCAGAGTTTTGAATTACGGCGACGAAAAGGACTTGAAGGCGCTGCGGAGATATTATCCCGATGAAAGGCTTATTGCAGTGATAAAAAAGGCGCGCGCTATTATGCCCATAACCGCCAGATTCTGGGCCGTGTATTTTCATATCCATGCTGAGGAGATAGCATGTTTGAAGAGGTTTTGTCAGAAGAAGCAATAGCGGCGGCTGAAGAACTGTCGCCGCTGCTTGCAGATTTTTATCTTGCGGGAGGGACCGGCCTTGCCCTGCAATTGGGACACAGAAAGTCGGTTGATTTCGATTTTTTTTCAAGGGAGTTGTTTCAATCCGATATTTTGCTTCAAAAGATACGGCCTGATAAAATCTTATTTGCGAGAGAAGGGACGCTGCATTGTGAAAAGAGAGGGGTAAAGCTCTCTTTCCTGTTTTACGAAACGGCTCTTATTTATTCTCCCGCTGTATGGCGGAAGATTAAAGTGGCGGATTGGCGGGATATCATCGCGGAAAAGTTCAAGGCCATATCGCAGCGCGGCTCAAAAAAAGACTTCTATGATTTGTATGCAGCGGTAATACTGAAGATGGGTATCGAAGAGGCATGTCTGATATTTAAAAAGAGATTTGGTTCTTCAGATATGAATCTCTATCATGTGCTGAAAAGCCTGACTTTCTTTGATGATGCAGAAGGAGAACCGATGCCGCATCTTTTGATGGGTGGAGAAAAATGGGAGTGGAAGAATATCAAGATATTTTTCGAGGAGAATATTTATCGGTTTGAGAAGGGGCTTATCGGATGAGAGGCGTCAGAAGTCAGAAGTTAGTTATCAGTTATCAGTTATCAGTTATCAGTAAATTAAAACTGTTCACTGTTCACTGTTCACTGTTCACTGTTTTTTGCTTACTGCTCACCCTCGTCATCGGCTGTTCCGATGACCCTGCCGTTCCCCTTTACGAAAAGGCGGAGCTTGCCTTCAGCCAGAGGGCGTATCTCAAAGCGGTTGAGGATTACGGCGCTGTTGTGAACAAATATCCCGAAAGCTCGTATGCCTCTGCGTCGCAATACAAAATCGGCCTCATCAACTATCTCTATCTCAAGGATGTGCGCAAGGCCATGAATGCCTACGCAACCCTGATGCTCCTCTATCCGGACAGCAAAGAGGTGCTCCTGGCAAGACAGGATATGGCAGAGATGTATATGCAGAAAGGGGATTACAGAAAGGCCATCGGAGAGTATCAATGGTTGATGCAAAATACAGACGGCGGGCAGCGGAATAATTTTCATTATCAGATAGCAATGGCATATTTGAAGCTTACCGACATTAAGCAGGCAAGGATAGAGTTTCAGGAGATTGCGAAGGGACCTCCGGGCGCTGAACTCGGCCCCAAGGTTTATTATCAGATAGCAAACACCTATTATCTGGAGAGCGATTACCAGGAGGCGATAAAGGCATACGAACAGGCGGCTTCATTATATCCCAATAGCCCTTATGCAAATGAGGCAAGGCTTGGCAAGATTATTTGCATTGAAGAGGCAGGCAATCTTACGGAAGCGGTGAGACTGTATAAAGAACTGGAGAAAAGCTATCCCAATCCTGAGGTGATAAGATTAAGAATAGCAGGGATTGAGGCGCGGGAAAACAAGGGTGCGCCGGTCGGGTTGAAGGGGGATTAAAGTGGAAAAGGTCTGTGTGCTTGGCGCAGGAAGCTGGGGGACAACCCTTGCCAATATCCTGGCTGAAAAGGGTTTTGATATAAGCCTCTGGATAAGGGAGGAAGAATTATATCAGATCATTCAAAAGACAAGAGAAAACGCCTTTTTTCTGCCCGGCGTAAAACTTGCCGAAAATATAACACCGGTAAATTCAATAGAAGATGCTGTAAAAGACAGAGCTGCGATTGTATGTGTAGTTCCCTCCCACGGTGTAAAAGATGTATTTAAAAAGGCAGCAGAATTTTTATCAAAAGATGCAATTATAGTAAGCGCATCAAAGGGGCTGGAAGAGACCTCCCTGCTGACCGTTTCACAAATTTTAAAACAAATCCTTCCTAAATCCTTTCATAAAAATCTTACCGTGCTGTCAGGACCGACCTTTGCCCAAGAAGTAAGTCGTAAACTTCCCACAGCCATCTGCGCCGCATCCGCTAAAAAGGCCGCTGCGGAAAAGGCGCAGCAGATTTTTAACACCAATTATTTCAGAGTATATACAAATGACGATATGATAGGGGTTGAGATCGGGGGCGCTTTAAAGAATGTGATTGCCATTGCAGCAGGCATATCCGACGGTCTGAACCTGGGGATGAATGCAAGGGCAGCTTTGATCACCAGAGGCCTTGCAGAGATGTCAAGGCTCGGCGTAGGCATGGGCGCCGATGCTTCAACATTTGCAGGTTTGTCCGGTCTTGGCGATTTGGTCCTGACATGCACCGGAGAGCTGAGCAGGAATCGGTCTGTCGGCATGTTGATAGGAAAAGGAAGAAAACTTCCCGATATTCTGTCGGAGATGAAGATGGTGGCAGAAGGGGTAAAGACCGCAAAGGCAGCTTACGGGCTTGCTGAAAAATATAAGATAGAAATGCCCATCACCGAACAGGTATACCGCGTCCTGTATGAAAATAAATCACCAAAAGAGGCTGTTATGGATTTGATGACAAGGAGGCTGAAGGGAGAGTGAAAAATACAGTAGACAGTAGGAAAGTAGAAAGTAGACAGGAAAAACAAAAGATTTTCTTTCTACCTTCTACCATCTACTATCTACTGTCTACTGTCTTACTGCTTGCCACCACAGCTTTTGCGGAGCAGAAACATCTCACCATCGCCGCCGCAGCGGACCTCTCATTCGCATTAAAGGAAATATCCCTGCAATTTGAAAAGGAAACCGGCACAAAGATTACGCTCTCATTCGGCTCTACCGGTATGCTCAGCCAGCAGATAGAAAACGGCGCACCGTTTGATATTCTCTTTGCCGCCAATGAGAGATATATTGATGAGCTGGGGAAAAAGGGGTTTATTATTTCGGATACCAAAAGGCTCTATGCCCAGGGAAGGCTTGTATTGGCAGTAAATAAAAAATCAGGGGTGAATGCAAAGAAGCTGGAAGACCTTGTTGACCCATCTATCAAACAGATTGCAATTGCCAACCCTGACCATGCGCCTTATGGCATTGCGGCAAAGGAGGCCATGATAAAGCTTGGCTTATGGGATAGGCTCAAACCAAAGCTTGTTTATGCTGAAAATATCCGCCAGGCTGTTCAGTTCATTCAAACAGGCGATGCATCCGCCGGGATTGTGGCGCTGTCGGTTGCTGATGTGCCTGACATCGTATATACAGCTATTGCCCCCAGCCTTTACAACCCTTTGAACCAGGCTGCGGCGGTTATTAAAAACACAAAGGCTGAAAAAGAAGCAAGAGAGTTTATAAAGTATGTGAACGGCCCGCAGGGGAGAGAGATTATGAAAAAATACGGCTTCAATTTGCCATAATAAAAACAAAGGCTCATGCCAAATTATCCATGGGCAAATGGGCAGGAGAGGCAGAACACAAGAAAATATCTTTTTCTTATGCCGTTAACAATTCAATCTTTGGTGATATATCCTTAGGTTTTTCAAACTCAATTATCAGCAGAGCGAGGTCAACTCTAATACCTCGTCTACGGGGGCGCGACGGGCAGAGGCGCGGGCAAGACGCTTGTCCTTGAGACCTTTCCGTCCCGTCATCCTCGTAACGGCAAGGATGGCAAAAGGCGAAGATGGCTAAAGGCTAAAGGCAAAAAACCCTCAGCCTTTAGCCCTTTGCCATAAATCTCTTCAAATCGCATCTGCCTGACTTCTTGCAGCAACTCCGTCCGAGTCATGGTCACCCCCTGGAGGAATGAAACCATAAAACCGGACATTTGATGTGCTACAAAGGAGGACATTTTACTTGCTGCTAACAAAACTTCTTTTTAACCTTGACAAGGCAGTGTTAACAGGATAGAGTAAGGTGCAGTAAATTTCATAATAGGAATGTTATTCATAAATTGACAGTAACATCCACATGCCTTGACGGAATTGATAATGTGCCTGGCATGCTACCCACAAGGAGGACTTATTGAAAAAGATAATATTCATAGAACCAAAGCCGCCGGATTTTCATATCTTTAGCAGAATGCCCTTGCCGAGATTGGGCACTGTTCTACTTGGAACAACGCTCAAGGAAAAGGGATATGCCGTAAAGAGCTATGTGGAGGCTATCGGGGAATTAGACCTTAAAGATGTGCTCACGGCAGATGCAGTAGGCATATCAACCATCACATCCACTTCCACGAGGGCGTATGAAATTGCAAGGATTGTGAGAAAGGCCGGCATACCTGTATTTATGGGAGGCCCCCATGTCACCTATATGCCTGATGAGGCCCTGAAGGTATGCGACTATGTGCTGCGCGGGGAAGCGGATGAGACTATCGTTGATTTTATCAAGGCCCTTGAAACAGGGAGCGGATTTGATGCCATCCCGGGCCTCTCTTACAAAATTGATGGTCGGGTAGTTCACAATAGGACGGCCTCCTATTGCAAGGATTTAGACAAGCTTCCATGCCCTGATTTTTCAACAGTGAAAGGACTGGAAAAAAAGGCGCTCAGACATCTGGATATAACGCCGATCATGACCTCCAGGGGATGTCCTTATGATTGCAGCTTCTGTTCCGTGACAGGGATGTTCGGCCAGAAATACAGGTTCAGGAGCAAAGAAAAGGTAATTGAAGAATTACAGCATCATAAGGATAATGGCGGCAACTGGGTCTTTTTCTATGACGACAATTTTACAGCAATTAAGAGCAGGACAAAGGAGCTGTTAAAACTGATGATAGAAAAAGGCCTCACTCCTCCATGGACTGCCCAGGTCAGGGTTGATGTGGCGAAAGACCCGGAACTTCTTGACCTTATGAAAAGGTCAAACTGCCATACGGTTTATATAGGCTTTGAATCCGTAAACCCGGAAACATTAAAGGCATATAATAAAAAGCAGTCTGTCGAGGACATTGAAAGATGCATTGAAACATTGCATAATTACGGCATTCGCATCCACGGTATGTTTGTATTCGGTTCTGATGATGACACCGTCGAAACAATCCACCAGACAGTCGCCTTTGCCAAAAAGAATGATCTGGAATCTGTCCAGTTTATGATATTGACGCCTCTGCCGGGCACCGGTTTTTTCCGGGAAATGGAAAAGCAGAGCAGGTTTATATCGAAAGAATGGAGCCTGTACGATGCCCACCATGTCGTGTTTGAGCCGAAGAAGATGACCTATTATGAGCTTCAGGCGGAAACCGTAAAGGCTACAGCCAGATTTTATTCCATAGGCCAGATAATCAAAAGGGCCCTCAAACTGCACATGTTCAATGTATCCATTAAGCTCTATGGCAGAAACCTTACAAAAAAATGGGCAAAGAAAAACCAATACTTCATTGAATACACAAAGGCAATAACAGAAAAAGGCAAACAGATAGAGCTTGCCGCTAAAAATACGGCAGAGGATATAAAGGAAAAGTTCCGACAGTTGGAATTAAGCGGAGCCTTGCCAAATCTCACGCACTATAAAAATACATAGCCGATGAACCCCGTTAGAAATTCATGAAATTGAGGGGTCTAAGTTTTGACTCAAATTTGTTTTACCCTGCCGTTCTATCGGCAATGTAAGAATATGTTTTGGCTGAAAAAATCCTCATATGGGGTGAAACGGATGCAGAAATCAGAAGTTGGCAAGCAGAGGTCAGAGGCAAGAAATGATATTTCATTTTGGCTTTTGCCCCTTGGTCTTTGCCTCTTTTTTTTCTTCCCGGCGCATGTCTTTGCCTCGGAGGCTGCTCCTGTTATTGCCTCTTCACAGGATGAAATCCCTCTCACCGCTGCCGCCACCGATGAACAGCATGCGACATTAGAAGAGGTTGCGCCTCAAGAGACACAGGAAAAAAACGGACAAAACGTTGGTTCCGAAGAAGATCAGGCCGTGCAGGGACCTAATGATTTGGCTGCCGAAACATCAGACGACGAGAATGAGGATGGAGAGATTGCCTATGATGTGCCTGTTGTGGTAAATGATAAGGTGGAATTTTTCATAAGATATTTTCAGACAACAGGGAGAAGGCATTTTGAAAAATGGCTTGCCAGGTCTAAAAAATATCTGCCTATGTTGAAGGATATATTCAGACAAAACGACTTGCCAGAAGATCTCGCCTATCTCCCTCTTATAGAGAGCGGTTTTAACCCCAATGCCAAATCAAGGGCAAGGGCTGTGGGGATGTGGCAGTTCATGCAGTGGACAGGGAAAAAATACGGCCTGAAGATAGACTTCTGGGTAGATGAAAGAAGAGACCCTGAAAAGGCTACATGGGCTGCTGCCAATTACTTGAAGGATCTCTACGGTATATTTACCTCCTGGTATCTTGCGGCAGCCAGCTATAATGCAGGAGAAGGCCGTATCCTGCGGGCCATGAAAAAACATAAGACCGATGACTTCTGGCTTGTGGCCAAACAAAAAAGGGCATTGAAGAGGGAAACCAGAGATTATATCCCTAAATATATCGCCGCCCTTATCATTGCAAAGGAGCCGGCAAAATATGGCTTTGCGGATATAGAATATCAGCCACAAATGGCTTACGAGAAGGTAAGTATCCCGGTGGCTACGGATTTAAGGGTTATTGCAAAGGCATGTGAGTGCTCTCTTGACGATATCAGGAAGTTAAACCCTCAGCTTTTACGATGGTTTACTCCTCCAACTGAATCCCCGTATGAGATAAAACTGCCAAAGGAAAAGGCAGCAGTATTTCATACAAATTTTGCCATGATTCCCCCGCAGGAAAGACTCACCTTTTTGGTGCATAAGTTAAAAAAGGGCGAAACCCTTTCACTGATAGCAAAAAAATACGGCGCCCCACTTGATTCTATCCTATATCTGAACAAAATAAAAAATGCAAGGCAGGTGAGGGCGGGCAGCAAGATAGTGGTTCCTGTAAGGCCTAAAAAAATGGCCACTCCGGAGACCGTCTCTTCCCCCCAAAGAGGTTGAACGTTTGTTGTGTTATAGGTAAATTATATTGACAGCTTTTTAGAGGGGTGGTATATTCAACCTGTTTTTACAGAAATGTTATATGGAAGAACGGCTTGTAAATATCCTGTTGGACATCAAGGCCGATATCGGCGGCCTGAAAAAGGATGTCGGCGATATGAAAAAGGGACAAATGAGGCTTGAAGCCGATGTCTCTGAACTCAAGGCCGATGTCTCCACTCTCAAAGCCGATGTCTCGGAACTCAAAACAGATGTTGCCGTCCTCAAAGAGGACATTGCGCTGTTCAACCGCAACCTACGATTACGAGGTCAAGAGGGTCACCCATTAAAAGGCACCGTGTCAAGAGAAAAAAGTTCCTATAGCAAGAAAAATGATTTTTTCTCACTCAATATGCTTGATGAGATAACAACAGTACTACCACTTCAGTAATTTCTTTCAGTTTAGGATGTCAGTCCATGACTTGCAAAATGCCAAGCTTCACTGCACCAGTCACCCATCAGGATTAAGATTATTGGTGAAGCCTTTATCCAATAACCCTTTCTGCTTTTTTGCA
>JACQEJ010000151.1 GCA_016200645.1 Deltaproteobacteria bacterium
TTGAATTTTGGCATCTTTTTCAATTTGCTCATAAATCTTTATCTCCTTTCTGTTCATATCCCTTGCTGATATGACCCTTATTTTATTTTTCCTTATAGTAAAAACGATAAAAAGCAGTCTGTCTTTATCAGTCTTGCCTAATACATAATAACGGTCTTCAACGGAAGAATGGGGCTCATCATCCTTTACAACAAACGGGGTGCTGAAAAACACCTCTTCGCATTCAACATGGCTGACCTTATGCCTTTCCCAATTTTTGGTAATGTTTCCTTTGTCCCAATCAAAACCTTCAATATATGACAACAGGTCTTTCGTATCTCGTTCTTCCATAAAATGTATATATTAAATATATACAAGCAAGGCGCATTTGTCAATATCTATATCTGATTGTCTACGTTCTTTCTGTCTGTATTGCCAGCATTTTTAATCCGCAACCACAAACGGAGACTCCACCCCTTTACCTGCCTAAAGAATCGCATTGACACACCGGCAAAATAGTTATAACATATTGTTGTAAAGTAATACTTACACAAAAGAGGTATATCATGACCATAGTAAGGACAACCTTAAAAGGCCAGGTGGTTATCCCTGCCGAGATTCGCAAAAAATATCATATCTCAAAAGGGACAAGGGTGATTGTTCTTGATAAGGACGGGGATATCATCCTGAAACCATTGCTCAAAGAGCCGGTTAAAGAAGCGCGGGGAAGATTCAGAACAGGGGCTTCGGCGCTGAAAGCCCTTGTTGAAGACAGAAAGGAAGAGGCAAAACATTGAAGGGATTTATTCTGGACAGCTATGCCGTCATCGCCTATTTTGAGGATGAAGCTGGGGCGGCAAAGGTGGAGCGCATTCTGGAGCAGGCTGAAAACGGCAGAATCCGCCTTGCGATGAGCATTATCAACTGGGGCGAGGTCTACTATTCCCTGTATCGCTCCAAGGGAAAAGAAAAGGCGGAGGAGGCTTTGCTTATCATGGAACAATTGCCCATAAAGTTGGTTGATATAGACAAAGGCATCGCGTATCAGGCGGCGCAATTCAAGGCAAACCATGCCATAGCCTTTGGCGATTGTTTTGCCGCTGCCCTTGCGCTATGCATGGATTATCCGCTGGTTACCGGCGATAAGGAATTTAAGAAACTGGGAGATAAGGTTCATGTTGAATGGATATGAGAATCTCCATCCTTAATCCGCAACTACAAACGGAGACTCCACCCCTTCCGTCTCTAACCTGCTTTTAAGCCTTTCAGCTTCCTTCAAGCTGGCTGCGCCGCCAACCCTAACCCTGTAAAAAACCATATCGCCTCTGTTTTGCCGCATTGGATTTTACCGTGAATGCGCCTACCTGCACCATGAAGTTCCCTCTCTGATAATCCCTTGCTACAAGTTTATCGCCGACAGCATCTCCCAGAGCCACTATCTTCACCCTAGTCGTGCCGCTGTCTACAATGCCTATTTCCGAGGCGGCCTTATATGAAAGGTCAATAATCCTTCCTTTCACAAAAGGCCCCCGGTCATTGATCCTGACGATGGTCACTTTCCCGTTATCAAGTCTTGTGACCTTCACATAAGTGCCTATGGGGAGGGTCTTGTGGGCAGCGGTCATGGCATACATGCTATAGGTTTCTCCATCGGAGGTTTTTTTGCCGTGAAAGTCTCTGCCATACCACGATGCAATTCCCTCCTCTTCATATCCATTGCTTGAATCAGCCGGTTGATACCACTTGCCGTCAATTTGATAAGCCCTTTGAGTCCCTTGTTTTGTATAATAACCTTTCGGCGGAGCAGATGCGCACCCTGCGAACAATAGCATGGCAAAGGCAACAATCAGGAATCTTATGGTTCCGCTACTATTTGAAAGGGCATTTCCCATATTCTTAAATTATTTTAGCGGCAATTTCCGGTTACGCAGAAAGATAAGATACAGCCATGAGAGAATGCTTGTCAATTAAAATAAGCCGCGCAAGATATATAATCGCCTCATGGGCCAAAATCAAATATCTCTCACAGATGCAAAAAAGATATTGACAGGTTTAAAGAGATTGTGCTATTTTTAAACTGCTTTTCAGATTAATGTACCTTAACATAATTTTTCATCTCATCATTATACAATCCAAATGGATTTACCTTTAATAACCCCAGAGATAGGTTGAAAATCTTAAGAGAAAATATTTGCCGCTTGAAATATATCCTAACCCCATAACATTGCTCGCCGCAGGCAGGCCATACGAATGCTAATAGGTCTTACCACCAAACCAATCCCTAAAGCAGGCAATATAATTTTATCGGCAACTATCGCCAAGAGGAGTGTTTTATGAATCTCAAAGAACTTAAAGAAAAAAAGATTGGCGAGCTTACAGCGCTTGCCAAGCAGTACAATATAGAGGGCGCTGCAAGCATGAGAAAGCAGGACATCATCTTTGCTCTGCTTCAGTCCCAATCGGAGCAGAACGGCCTTATATACAGCGAAGGTGTTCTGGAAACCCTGCCTGACGGGTTTGGTTTTTTAAGGGCGCCTGACTATAACTATCTTCCAGGCCCTGACGATATATATATCTCTCCGTCTCAGATAAGAAGATTCAACCTCAGAACCGGCGACATTGTGTCAGGCCAGATAAGGCCGCCAAAGGAAGGGGAAAGATATTTTGCCCTTCTCAAAGTTGAAAAGGTAAATTTTGAAGACCCTGAGATTGCCAGAGAAAAGATCCTCTTTGATAACCTTACGCCTTTATATCCTCAGGAGAAATTGAAACTTGAGCTGCCGGGGAAAAAAACCGACCTCTCTATGAGGATAATGGACCTCTTTACGCCGGTCGGTATGGGACAAAGGGGGCTTATCGTATCGCCGCCAAGGGCAGGCAAAACAGTTCTTCTCCAGAAGCTTGCCAACAGCATAACAACCAATCATCCTGATGTTGTTCTTATTGTGCTCCTTATTGATGAAAGACCCGAAGAGGTTACCGATATGCAACGTTCGGTCAAGGGCGAGGTCATAAGCTCCACCTTTGACGAGCCTGCTCAAAGGCATATTCAGGTTGCAGAGATGGTAATAGAAAAGGCCAAAAGGCTTGTTGAGCATCAGCGGGATGTGGTTATTCTGCTGGACTCCATCACGAGGCTTGCCAGGGCGTATAATACCGTTGTGCCGCCGAGCGGCAAGGTGCTTTCCGGCGGCGTGGATTCTAATGCGCTGCATAAGCCGAAGAGGTTTTTCGGCGCTGCAAGGAATGTTGAAGAGGGGGGGAGCCTTACCATCATGGCGACTGCGCTGATTGAAACAGGCAGCCGTATGGATGAAGTTATATTTGAAGAATTCAAAGGCACAGGCAATATGGAAATAGTCCTTGACAGGAAATTATCCGAAAGGCGCATATTCCCGGCTATTGATATTAACAGGTCTGGCACGAGGAAGGAAGACCTCCTCCTTACCAAAGAAGAACTCAATCGCATCTGGATATTAAGAAAGGTGCTTCAACCGCTTAACCCGGTGGAGAGTATGGAATTCTTATTGGATAAGATACAAAGCACAGATACAAACAAGGATTTTCTTAAGTCAATGAGCAAGTAGACTCCTTACCTTATTTGTCGGAGGTAAAAACATGAAAGAAAAGATTGTTAAAATAGCAAAAGGCAAGGAAGGGGTAGTTTTACCGGAGGACTATCTGAGATATCTTGAGCTGATACCAGGCGCTGAGATTGAACTTGCCCTTGATAAAAAGAAAAAATGGATAATCATCAGGCCGCTGCACGGCGAAGACTTTATGGAACATTTCAAAGACACAATGGAAACTATGGCGTAAATACAGTCTAAAAGTCTAATAGTCTTTAGTCTAAAAGTTTTTACTTCGCTTGTTTTACTTGTAGACTATTAGACTAATAACTTGTAGACTGTTCTATTATCCTAACCACGCTCTCCTCCTGCCCAATCGCCATGATATGGGCTCCATCGCAAAATCGCTTTAACTCCTTGACCTGTCTGGCTGCGATCTCAATCCCTTTTTCAAGCTGGTCTTGAACGTTCTCCAACTCATCTATCAGATGTTTTGGCACCGTTACGCCGGGGACATTATTATTCAAAAAATGGGCCATCTTTGCGGATTTAAGAAGAAGTATCCCCCCTAAAACCTTTACATCAAATTTTTTTGCATATTCATAAAACCTGTAAAATTTATCCATATTATATATAGCCTGGGTCTGAAAGAACTTTGCCCCTGCCTCTATTTTCTTTTCAAACTTTATCATCTCAGGCTCCCACGGATCCGCCTCAGGCGCAACCACCGCACCTATGAAAAAATCCGTCCCGCCTTTTAAAGCCGTATCCTTCATATTCGTTCCTTTGTTAAGTTTGCTTATGACCTGAACAAGCTGGACAGAGTCCAGGTCAAATACGGCCTTTGCCTCTCTATGGTCGCCAAAGGATACATGGTCACCCGATAGGCAGAGAATGTTTTTAATGCCAAGGGCCCACGCCCCCATAATATCCGACTGCAGGGCAATCCGATTCCTGTCCCTGCAAGTCATCTGGAATACAGGGTCTATCCCCTCTTTCAGCAAAAGCACAGAACAGGCAAGGGAAGAAAGCCGCATCACAGCCCTTTGATTATCGGTAACATTGGCGGCGGCTATCTTATCCTTTAAAAGCCGCGCCTTTCCAAGAAAATCAGAAGTGTCGGTGCCCTTCGGAGGGCATATCTCAGCCGTGATGGTGAATTTTTTTGAAAAAAGGGAATCTTTCAAGGTTTGCATCCTCATAGCAATGCCTTTTACCCCATAAGAAGCTCACTTCGCATGCATAAAACCATTCTACCCATTGACATCTTATTGTTAAGTTAACCCAGGGAGCCTCTACGAGTTTATTTTTTACTTCTTGATTCTACAACTACCGTTCTTGGTTTTACACTATTTGAATAATCCTTTGGCGGGGCAATCTTCTTTAAGACATCCAATCTTCCCTGTATTTTCAGGCGCCGATAAATCGTTGCCCATGCGCAGTGGTTTTTCATATCAACCTCGCATTTGCCGTTTGCCATGCCGCCGCAGGGCCCGTTTAAAAGCCCTTTTGGGCACTGGGTGTGAGGGCATATACCCCCCGTCTCTCCTAAAACACAGTCTCCGCAAAGGGAGCACCCTTCAAAAAAATGACCATACCGTGCAACATTGGCAAGATATAAAGAATCAAGAGCTGGGAATACCGGCTTTTCGTCTCCTGCTGCATCAGCAACCGCCTTTACGCCCGCGCCGCATGCAAGCACAAGAAATGCGTCGGTCTTTTCAACCGTATCGTTATCTTCACGGAAATGTTTTTTTATCAGCATGCTGTAACAGGTCTCGTCAGGTATGGAAAAACCAGTGATATGCTTGCCTTCTCTTTTCAACAGTTCAGCCATTGCCTTGACTTCCCTCTCTCCGCCTGTTTCGCACTGCTCCGCGCAGGAATCGCAGCCGACGAGATAGATATTCTTGCTATCTTTGAGATATTCCAATATTGTTTCAATATTTTTTTTCTTTGTAATAATCATATAAAATACAGGTTATGGATTATAGGCTATGGGCAATGGGTTATAGGTTTTCCTATCGCCTATCACCTATAGCCTGAACTTTGTCTTTTTGCCGCTTCTACCGTATTATGCATCAGCATAGCAATGGTCATTGGTCCTACTCCGCCAGGCACAGGGGTTATAAATGCCGCCCTTTTTTGAGCCTCTTCAAATTCCACATCTCCCACGAGCTTTCCGTTGTCAAGGCGGTTTATGCCCACATCTATAACAACAGCCTCTTGTTTTATCCACTCTCCTTTTATCATGTGCGGTCTGCCGACCGCTGCAATTAAGATATCTGCCTTCTTAACCTTTTCTCGCAGGTTGAGGGTTTTGGAATGGCAGATAGTGACCGTTGCATTTTTATGCAGGAGCATAAGGGCTACAGGCTTGCCGACAATATTGCTCCTTCCCGCAACCACGGCATCTTTTCCTGCTAATTCCATGCCTGTATCCTCCAGAAGTTTCATAATGCCCATGGGTGTGCACGGCTGGAACAGTGGTTTGCCGATAACAAGCCTTCCTATATTAACCGGATGAAAACCATCTACATCTTTTTCAGGCGATATGGCTTCTAAAATCAGCTCTTCGTCAAGATGATCTGGAAGAGGAAGCTGGACAAGGATGCCGTGAACCTTTGCGTCGTTATTTAATTCAGATATCTGCCAGAGCAGCTCTTTCTGGGCAATATCTTTATGAAGGGTATACTGAAAGGAGTTGATGCCTATCTCTTCGCACGCCTTCCCCTTTGCCTTGACATAAACCAAAGACGCGGGATTATCTCCAACGAGCACAACAGCCAGCCCGGGTTTTACGCTGCGCCCTTTGAGGAAATTTACCTCTTCCTTTAATGTATCCTTGAATCTGCGGGCAATAGCCTTTCCATCAATAATATTTGCCATAGCTGCATAGTATCCTGAAGTAAGGCACCGATTTTAAATAAGTAAGGGGAGTTCAACAACAACTCCCCTTATTCTTTGAACCAAGCGCCCATTTGGTTACATTGGATATGTAAACTTAAAACATTACTTTTTTTCTTTCTTTGCTGCTTTCTTTTTAGGAGCCTCTTTTGCCGGTTTTTTTGTCTTTGAAGCCTCAATCTCTTTCTTCAGATTATCCCTCTCCTGAGTCAGAGATGCTACCTGAGCCTTGAGGTCATCCGCTTCCTTTTTCAGGCTTGCCACCTGATTCTTTAGATTGCCATTCTCATCGGTCAAGCTCTGTACCTGACCCTTGAGCTGTTCATTCTCCTGCTTCAGCTGCTGACCGCAACCGGAAACAGCAACGGCAAGCATAAATGCGAAAATGCTGCTTAAAATAACCGTCTTTTTTACCATCATCTTTTCTCCTTTCTTTTTAATTTTGAGGGCCTATGGTTCAAAGTCTTTACCCGGTTAGAAGGCCAGAGATATTCTAACTGGGTTTACATCGTATGGTGTAAAAGTCTTTCCACTACCACATTGTTTTTGAAGTGCTTTTCCACTATCTCATCTATATCGCCTTCGGCTACATTGCGATACCAGACCCCGTGCGGATATATGACAACAGTAGGGCAGAATCCTCCTTTGGGGTTGGTTTCCTTGCACACGCTCAGACATCCGCTTTTTGAGGTTTTTATCTCGGCGGATAAACCTTTCGAGTCCAGCCTCTCCCGCAAGATATCCAGCAATCTTTCAGAACCTGCGCCAGAGCAGGTTTTTCCATGACATACAAAAATATGTAATTTATATGGCTGCATTTATAATTTTAGTAAAAAAGAATACCCATTTACAATATCTATGTCAAGATAAAAATGAAAAAATATCTTGACAACAAATACAGAATGTCTTATAAATAAACGCTTCAATTCCAACCTGTGAAGAGAATCCAATTTTTTATAACCGTGGGTTAGATTTTGCTGGCGTAGCTCAATGGCAGAGCAGCTGATTTGTAATCAGCAGGTTGCGGGTTCGAATCCCATCGCCAGCTCCAGAAGTAAAGTTTCAAGTTGCAAGATTCAACAAGATGTAAAAATTGAAAAAACTTGAGAAGTGTAACTTGCAACCGTAGTTTGAGGAGAGGTACCCGAGTGGCCAAAGGGGGCAGACTGTAAATCTGCTGGCGCTGCCTACGGAGGTTCGAATCCTCCCCTCTCCACCAGCGAAATTTGCAGAGCAAATTTCGCAGTTATTAGTTTTTAGTTGTTAGTTATAAAGATGTTGTCTTTACTAACAACTAACCACTGTCAACTAATAACTGTAATTATTGCGGGTGTAGTTCAATGGTAGAACTCCAGCCTTCCAAGCTGGATGCGTGGGTTCGATTCCCATCACCCGCTCCAGAAGACGGTAGATAGTAGGGAGTAGACAGTAGATAGGAAAGAATTAGGAGGTATTCCCACTCCCCTGTATACTGTATGCTGCCTACTGTATTTAGCGCCCACGTAGCTCAGTTGGTAGAGCACTTCCTTGGTAAGGAAGAGGTTCACCGGTTCAATCCCGGTCGTGGGCTCCAGAAAGCGGAAGAGATCGTAGCGAAAGTGCAAAGGAAATAAAAACAGAATATAAGTCTTATAAGACATATAAGACTTATAGCCTTTTACAGGGAGGATTATATGAGCAAAGCCAAATTTGACAGGACAAAGCCCCACATCAACATAGGGACAATAGGCCATGTAGACCACGGCA
>JACQEJ010000013.1 GCA_016200645.1 Deltaproteobacteria bacterium
CCAAGATTGATTTTAGCCCAACTCCTTGTGATTTGGGCTTTTTTATTGTGTTGCGCTGAACAAATCAAAGTAAAATTAAGCGGCAAAAAGCAGTAAAAAAATGGGTCATGCTTATAATCTTGCAATGCGAGAGTGGAAATGGATTAAGGAAAACCTTGTAAGCAGGGTCTCAAAGAAAAAGGGGCTAACCAAATTGGCCAACCCCTTGATTTTTTGGTAGCGGGGAGAGGATTTGAACCTCTGACCTTCGGGTTATGAGCCCGACGAGCTACCGGACTGCTCCACCCCGCAATAGATTTTTATATTAAACTATCGCGATACTAAAGTCAAGGTTTTTTAAAAATAATATTAACAGCAACTACAACAGGCCGTCATTTTATCCCTCGCAAATATTGCAGAAATCTTTCCCTGATATCTTTCACGGCAAATGCCTGAATATGCCCCGCGCCATTTACCAGCCAGAGCTCCTTGGGATTTAATGCCGCTTCATAGAGGATTAAAGCATGGTGAGGCGGAACAATCGTATCTTGATCGCCTTGTATAATCAATATCGGCAAAGGATAGACATTTTTAATCCATTTGACAGGGCTATAATAGTCATTGAAGAGAAGAGACAGCGGATATTGAAACGGCCAGGTTAATATAAACCCGGCAAGCTTTTCACGGGCAATGTCTCTGTAGCTTGAAAATGCGCTGTCAAGAATAACGGCCTTTACATGATTTTTATACGGTGAAGCGGCTATTGTGTAAACGGCAATGGCCCCTCCGAGACTTTGCCCCAGAACAAAAATCCGCTTTCTATTTATATCCGGCAGTTTCAGCGCTGTTTCTAAAGCAGCTTCCGCATCTCTATGAACCCCATCCAAAGTAGGAGAGCCTTCTGATTTTCCATACCCTCTGTAATCGAAGGTAAATACATCATAACCTTCCAGAGTAAGCCACAGCACACTATTTACATGGGTGCTTATGTTTTCGGCATTCCCGTGGAGCTGAAGAATAATTCCTCGGCTCTTATCTTTTGCCTTCAGATGCCAGCCATGCAGCTTTACACCATCGGCCGTCATAAAATATACATCCTCATAGGAAACCTGCTTGAGGGCAGGGTTGTCCAAAAGTTCTTTCTGCGGATAAAAGAATAGAGATGAGCAACCAGCAGTGAATATTAAGATAGCAAAGATAAAGAATCCATAATGAAGAATGCAGAATCCGGGGGGAAGGCGGTTTTTATTCTGACTGCCGGCTATTGACTCCCGAATTCTATCTTTTGCGTTCATAGGCCTGCCTCACTAAAAATAATAGTTCCAGCTCAATTGTATTTCTGTTTGTTCATTCTGAAAGAGCTCTTCCCATGCAATGGATAAATTCAGGCTGTTATTCCGATTCAATGTAAAGGTTTGAACAAGGGAGGCTCTCTTTTCCTGAAACCATTCCCGTATTCCATAAAATAGGATTTCGGCAGAAAGGTTCATCTTCCATGAGTCGGTTATCTTCTTAATGGCGCCAATTTGCATTCCAATGCCTGCCGCATAACTGTCTTTGAATTTGCCTCCTGCATTTAAGCTTGCCTCAGCCAGCGCATACCATAAGCCTATGCCCTCGTTTTTATAAGCAAGACCGAATCCTGGATTCAGCTGATAGACAAGATGTTTATCTTTGTCCCGAAACATCTTTTCTGCAAAGCCTGTCTTTACCTTCCATGAAAGCGGTTTAAAGAAATTGTTCCTCGGAGAAAGCGAAACAATATCTATCAAGTCCAGAGCTTCCAATCTGAATTTGCCGTCAGTATAATATCGGATTGCCGTATCGGCAAAAACGATCTGCGAGCCTTCTCCATAACCATCGTCCGGATCCATCAGGCTGTGATAAGCGGGTCTGAGCCGCAGCTCCTGAAATAAAGCATTATCCTGTATGCCTAAACCCAAACTAAACCGACCGGAAAGATGGCCATCTTCAGGAGGGGTTGGAACCGGAATATTATAGGAGCTTTCTTCAGGCTTCCCTAATTTGCTGCGCTCTCTTAAGGCGGACAGAAAAAGCTTTAAATATTCATCTTTGGGTATTTCTCCATTGTTATACCGGTACTGAATGGTCTCTATGGCCAGGTCCAGTATCTTTATTTTCTTTTCATCGTCAGAAGCCCCCAGGGAATCCGGATTGATTTTTTGGTCTGCTATCCTGAGGGCTGTCTTTTGATAATCGTCATCCAGTAATGAAGCAATATATCGAATCTTAGTTGCCTCAGCCGGTCTAAACTCAATATTTTCTACTATGCCACTCTCCTTGATAATCCTTATGGTATCTACAGGTATAACCCATAACCCTGTTCTGTCCGTTAGGTGAAGAGACGGTCTTGCAGCCTCCAGAAGGAATAATAAATTGTATGAACAGTTTTCATCAAAAAAATAATAATCAGAGTATATGTCCTTAAGCTCCCAGAGGTGCTTAAACATCCTCATAACCTCTTCTCCAGAGAGGTTAAGACTATATTCCCACATATCCCGCTGTTCAGTGTCATTATACTCTCTGACCCGCTCATAGTAAGGAAAAACCTTAAAATATCCTTTATAGTAGCCAAAGATGCCTTTAAACGCATAGAGAAATCCCAGGTCATCCTTTACATAGGCAGCATAATTAGCTGCATAGGATAATAGCTTGCTCTGATAGAGGCCGTCTATCCTCAGCAGGGTATGGCCGAACATAGAAGCCGGGTTATTCATATACGAGGCCGGGAAGATCAGAGCCACTGATTTTGGCTGGATGGTATTATTAACCATATTGTTGAATGCCGCGCAGGTTATATTTGAAAATAAGGATTCATCTATGTTTAATTCTTGTTTTAGCCATTCGTATCGGGCGATAAATCGGCACCTGGGATGTTCGTCATTTTTCATATCGCTCTGGAATAATGCCTTTATTGTAGCCTCAAGTTCCGCTTTAGGGTCTCTTTTCCCATAGGGAGATAAGAAAAAGCGGGGATCGTCTATCAGACTTTCAAAGCCGGCCCTGGTGGGTTTGTAATGCACAATAACTTGCCAATAGCTGTCGTTGTACAGCTTTCTTTCCTCTGCCTTCTGTAAGAGATTATCAAGTGGCGAATACCCTCCGGAGATTGCGAAGGCAGGCCTGTCTGCTGTGGCACAGGCAGGCGCAATAGCGCAGAGGAAAATAAAAAGGGATATAGACATTTTTAAATGTCTATATCCCTTTACAATAGATGAGGCGATCAATACGATATTATCCCGCAATGACGGCAATTATATTATCAACCACATCCGCAGCCTCTACATTTTCGGAGCTGAAGATGCGGGAGAAATTTGATTGCAATTTTGCGTATACTGCCGTCCTGTTTTCTGCAGAAATCCCCAGTAGTTCTGCCAATGTTTCAAGGGATTCTCCCCGCCCCATGGCAATGTCCTTTGCCAGATTGTCCATGTTGGCCACAGCAAATTCCTTTAACCTTTCATTTTCCACTACCTTGGTCGGGGCCTTGCATTCAGAGGTGCCGCTGGTAATGCCAAAGGTCTGATTGCCGGAGATGCCATTCAAGAAAGTCATTACAAGATTTCCAACGAGGGTATCAGCAAAGGCAGAGCCTTTCAGCGCCGTGGCCCCAAGACCGCATCCTGTATTTTCCTGCGGCGCCGCAAATGATGAGTCTGCTGCAAACATCATGCTTGCGACAAAAACTGCAATCAATAACTTTTTCATACTTGCCTCCTCTTTAAAAGATTTTGACTCAAAGCTTACCACAATTTTCTGCTTCTTGAGTTTCACCTCCTTTTCTTTCATTTTGGTTATATTTAGCATACGAATATGCTTTTGTAAAGCAATTTTTAAATATCGCCTCTATACAGACAACGGAGGTGTTATAAGGCCTGTTGTTTCAGGGATATTACCCATAATATTCATATTCTGAACAGCCTGGCCAGATGCCCCCTTGACGAGGTTGTCAATTGCTGTGATGACAATCAAACGGCCCGTCCGCTCATCTATTTTGAATCCTATGTCACAGAAATTAGAGCCCTTTACCTGCGATATGTTCGGGAATGCCCCTTCCGGCATAATGCGGATAAAGAATTCATCTTTATAGTATTTTTTATAGATATTAAAAATCCTTGCCCCTTGCCCCTTGCCCCTTGCCCTTTTCAGAGAGGCATATATTGTACTTAATATACCCCTGTTCACAGGCAGTAAATGCGGTGTAAATGTTATTTTTATATTCTTGCCCGCTATCAGACTGAGCCCCTGTTCAATCTCCGGCGTATGGCGGTGTTCCCCTACCTTATATGCCTTGAACCCCTCATTTACCTCTGCAAATGATGTATCCAGCAATGCTGCCCTTCCAGCGCCTGAAACGCCGCTCTTTGAATCTATGATGATGCTGCCGGTGTCTATTATACTTTCCTTGATGAGGGGCGCGAGTCCGAGGATAGCCCCTGTTGGATAACAGCCAGGGTTTGCGACCAGCGCTGCATCTTTTACCTTTTCTCTGTAAAGTTCAGGAAGGCCGTATACAGCTTTTTTTAATAACCCCTTAGCTGTGTGCTTTCCATACCATGCCTCATAGACCTTTGCGTCTTTGAGGCGGAAATCTGCGCTTAAGTCTATAACTTTTTTCCTATTCTTGAGCAGATTCGGCACTATTTCCATGGATGCATGATGGGGAAGGGCGGAAAAGATGATGTCTGCCTTTAATATCGCATTAAAATTTGCAGGGTCTTCAAATGTGAGATTTGCAATATTTTTTAGTCCCGGGAAGACCTTTTCAACTTTTTCTCCCTTGCGCTGTCGTGATGTTACAGCGATCACCTCTGCCTGAGGATGGTTTGCTAAAATCCTTAACAGCTCAAAACCCGTATAACCGCTTCCACCGAGTATAGCGACTTTCATCATTGTAATCCTCCGCTTAAGTCGCCAATCCGAAGATTGGCAATCAGACAAACTCAAACAAAAAAGGGAAGGCCAGAAGACCTTCCCTTTTTTATAATCGGCATCAACCTAAATCTTACCTCTTTGAGAACTGGAATCTCTTTCTTGCGCCTTTCTGGCCGTATTTCTTTCTCTCTTTCATCCTCGGGTCTCTGGTAACATAGCCTGCCTTTTTAAGCGTTGACCGAGTGTCGGGGGTTTGTTTCAGGAGCGCCCTTGTAATGCCGTGCCTGATTGCGCCGGCCTGGCCTGATATGCCGCCGCCATACACATTTGCATAGACATCAAATTTGGCTAAAGTCTTTGTTGCTTCCAAAGGCTGTTTCACAATCATCTTGAGGGCTGCGCTGCCAAAGTAATTATCAATCGGCTTGTCATTAATTATTATTTTGCCGTTGCCCGTCATCAGACGGACCCGCGCTACCGATGTCTTTCTTCTTCCTACTGCCTGGTAAATTATCTCTGCCATACATTGCTCCTTTTATTTATAGCGCTAATTTCTCAGGCCTCTGGGCCTGATGCGGGTGGTTTTCACCGCAATACACCTTGAGTTTCTTTATCATATCCCGGCCGAGGCTTCCTTTGGGAAGCATGCCCCATACTGCATGATAGATCACATCTTCCGGCTTTCGGGTAAGCCGTTTCCCTAACGGTTCTGCCTTTAACCCATTTGGATACATACTGTGGTGATAATATATCTTATCCGTGAGCTTCTTGCCTGTTACTCCTATCTTTTCGGCATTTACGACTATCACAAAATCCCCTGTATCCATAAATGGCGTGTAAATGGGTTTGTGTTTTCCCCTGAGTACAGCGGCTATGCGGGTGGCCAGTCTGCCCAGGATTTTATCTTTGGCATCTACGATATGCCACTTTGCCCTGTCCTGTGATTTAAAAAATTCGGTCTTCATAATCATTACCCCTATTTTAGCCTCGCCTGTCTGCCGACAGGCAGGCTGGAATTCTGAATGCTCCAATTTAAAGAATTTCTCAGCACTTGTCAAGTTTTTTTATATATCTTTTATATATCTTGTTAACACCAACCAAAATATCCTCCTTTCCCGTTTAAATACATAACGGGACAAGTATAGCACATCAATTGTCCGCTTTCATGCTTTTATTTTTAGAATTTCTGAGTCATCGCATGACATAAAACAACTTGATTTTTATTATCAAAGAATGCATAAAATAAGTTATATAAGCCGTATATGTCGTATAATAATCACCATGATGACAACCGAATCTCAAAAATTTAACTCTTTTGGCAAGGAATGGTGGAATCCGAAGGGGAGGCTTGCATCTTTACATAAAATAAACCCTCTCAGGTTTAACTACTTTGTAAGCAAGATTGGTGAGCTTCAGGGTAAAAGGGTTCTTGATATCGGCTGCGGCGGCGGAATATTGTCGGAGGAGTTTGCGAAGGCAGGGGCATTAGTTACAGGGATTGACCTTTCCCCTGTCGCCATTGACGCTGCAAAGGCCCATGCAAAGGAGTCCGGTCTTGAGATAGATTATAGATTGATTTCAGTCTCGGAACTGTCAACTTCTATGGGGACAGATTTAAAATCCGTCCCCGCCTATGACGCCGTCATCTGCGCAGAGGTTCTGGAACATGTGGACGACCTTGCAGGGTTTTTAAAAGACTGCTGCGGGCTTCTTAAACAAGGCGGCTGTTTCTTCTTTTCCACAATCAACAAAACAGCATCCGCCAGATTTTTTGCAATATTTATTGCGGAAAATTTCCGTATGGTGCCGAAAGGCACACATGATTATAAGAGATTTATCAGACCTTCAACACTGGTTGATTTGTTAAAGAAAAACAGTGTTGAGGTTGAAGAAATCAAAGGCATGACCTTTGACCCGCTTTATTTTGAATTTAAGATTTCAGATAATACAAATATAAATTATCTTGGGTATGGGGTAAAGAGATAGGGCAAATCAATATAATAAATTATCATATAATTTTGAAGCGGCTGATTTCGTGTTCCAGTTGCTGCGAACGTTCAGAAAGAACAGCAACAACATTATTCATCTCAGAAGAACGTTGAGCGCTTGTGTTGGTTGCATCCTTAAAGGTATCAAGGGCGTGGTTAATCTGTTTGCTCGCATTGCTTTGCTCATGGATTGCCTGCAAGATGTGATTGATCATTGCCATAATCTGTTCTGCTGCATCTGTAATCAACTTACTACCCTTGCTCTGCTCAGTAGTTGAATTTTTCACCTTCTGGCCGAGCAGCCGCATATCTTCAACAGCCTTCTCAATCCCGTCGCTTGCCTTTTTCTGCTCCTGAATAGCGTAGTTGATCTGTTTTACCATCTCCTCTATTTTAAGCATGGAGCTGTCAACCATCTGAACGCTAATTGCCTGTTCTTTTGTAGCCTTAACAATTTCATTGACCATTCCTGTAGAGGCCTTTGAACTATCAATAATAACCTTTAAGATGTTGCCTGCCCCTTCAGAAAGGGTTACACCCCTTTGCACCTTTTCAGCGCCGTATTTCATGGCATCTACAGAATTGGAAATCTCATCTTTTACATTTCCAATCAAAGCGGCAATTTCATGAGTGGATGAAGCTGTATTTTCAGCAAGATTTTTAATCTCCGCAGCGACTACAGCAAATCCCCTCCCATGCTCTCCTGCCTGTGCTGCAATGATAGCAGCATTCAGGGAGAGGAGATTTATTTGTTCCGTTATCTGGCTTATAACATTAACAATTTTATCAATGGATTCTGATCTCTCTGCAAGATGCGAAATATTCTCCTGTAATTTTATGAATATGGTTTTTATCTCACGCATTGCATTGATTGTTTCATTAACCGACTGCATCCCCATCCCGGCGTCCTGATTGGTCTTTTCAGAGAGGGTACAGCTTTTCTGGGCGTTCCTTTCCACCTCCTGAACAGAGACGTTAAGCTCGTGCAGGGAAGATGCTGTCTCTTCTGTTATCCCGTGCAGCCCCTCAAGGGCATTTGCAATTTCTTTAATACTGGCGACCAGTTCAGTGATTGAAACTGCAGTAAAATCTATGCTGCTTGAAAGGGTATCCATATTGGCTACAATCTCTTCTATTGAAGAGTCCATTTCCAGAATAGAGCTTGATGTATCCCTTGCAGAAGAGGATAGCAATTCAACATTCTTATCCATTTCCTGTATAGCTGCGCCCGTCTGCATAATGGAAGATGCAGTTTCCTCAACTGCCATCTTCTGCTTTTGTATCTCAACAGAGACACTGCTGCTTATTTGATGTAATTTTTGACTAACCTCGTTAACAGCGATTATATTCTCACGGACATGGGATATCAAACCGCGCAGCCTCTTTGCCATCTCATTAAAGGCATCTGCAAGATTGCCAATCTCGTCGCGATGTTTAACAGAAACTGAGATGGAAAGGTTGCCGTCAGCCATTTCTTTGGAATTCTGAACAATAACTGATATTGGATCTGAAATCTGTTTTGCAGCCATGAAACTGATCCAGAAAGTTCCAATGAGAATTAAAAAACCAACTATAAAAACGCTATTAATAATCGTATCTAAAAATCGCGTCACATCATCTCTGGAGCGCTGTATCAGGTACGCCACCCTGATATCGCCTTCTGCAGCAACTGGAACTAACACTGAGACATAACGGCCAACACCCATATCAAGGTCAAAGGATTTTATTGAATAGTCTTGCGGGGTTTTCAGCCATCTGTTTAATAATTCTGTCTGGTTATTCTTCCATGTAGAGACAATGAGCCGGCCGTCGCCAATAAAGCTTATTTCGCTGTCTGTAATCTTCTTAATCTCTTCTGCCAGCTTATTATCAATGCTGATGCCTATACTGATGGTCCCCAGATTTGTATCACCCAATCTGATAGTTGATGTCGTTACCTGATAGATAGCATTCTGGGTTATCAGGAATCCCTTCTTTTCCCCTTCCTGCATAGCGCCTTTTATTGCAGATTCGTTTGCAATGTTCTTGTTTAACAGCAGCTCATCGGTGCTGGCCAATACATTGCCCAATTGATCGGTAATAAGAAGAAGGGAGCTCCCGAGTCTGTCTCTGGTATTGCGGATAAATTCCTGGATGGTTGTTTTATCTTTTGTGGCAACTACAGCCTTAAAAAACGGGATTTCGCTAATCAGCCTGTTCTGTGCAGTAATCTCTTTGCTCTGAATGGACTGATAATTTTCTAAAAGCTGTTGTGTCTTTTTCAGGTCTCTTTCAAGGGTCTTATGAATCTCCCGTTTTGTAAGGACATTTACAATAATAAGAGTGGTGACAATGGGTACAACTGTCAGAGCTGCCATTAAAAGAAGTATTTTGTTGCGGAGGGTCAGTTTAGGCGCTATGGCCTTAAATTGGCTAATCATTTTTCACAATCTATTTGGCGCTCTGAAGTGTAAAATTTAATAAAGCTGCTTCCTTATTTGAGACAGCGGCTGTCTTTGCGGCATTTACAGAAGGGCTCATCCATGCCTTTACACTATATGTCCCTGCAGGCACACCATGAATAGTGAAAGCGCCGTCCTTGGACACTGGCGCAAAGAATGGGTTATCCAGAACCAATATATAGGCATGCATATCGCTGTGAATATGGCAGAAAACCTCCACCAATCCCGGATTTGGAAATGGAACAGCCTTTTCATGCCCCGGGCCATAAAGCCCTAAATCAAATGGATTTGACTTTGAAATTGAAAAGGCGCTGTGAAAAAGGGGATCGCTATTAGGAAAGTCTACAGTTGAACCCTTCATAACAGCCAGTATATTAGGTTTAAACATAATGTGTATGTGATTCATCTCGGGACGCTTTTTGGGCAGCGGAAAATTCCCTTTAACATCCTCCACATAGACCACAATATCCTCAAGCTCACCCTTTCCAGAAAGTGTAACCTTGCCTTTAATGTCACCGGCATGGGCAATCAAAGGATTCATAATAGTAAGAACCAAAAAGGTTAAGAAGAGATTTTTCATCAAATATCCTCCCTAATTATATTTATGGCAGTTGTGGCTCAGTAACCTCTGGAAGCTTGCCTGTAAGGGCATTTAAAAAGGCTATTAAATCCTTTTTTTCTTCTGCTGTAAGATTGAGCTTTACAATCTTTTCTGATTTATTGAATACCGAACCGCCGCCGTCATTGTAAAAATCAATGACCTCTTCTAAAGTCTTGAATGCGCCATCATGCATGTAAGGCGCGATTAGGGCAATGTTGCGGAGCGTAGGGGTTTTAAAGGCGCCTTTATCTTCATCCTTTTTTGTTACAGCATAGCGGCCGAAGTCCTCTTTAAGAGGGCCCTTCTGATTGACGCCGAGCGCATAAAAGCTGTTATCTGAAAAATTAGGTCCGCTGTGGCATTGTGAACAGGCTGCCTTGCCGAGAAACAGGATTAAACCCCTCTTCTCCTGTTCATTTAATGCCTTCTTGTCCCCGCCGGCATATCTGTCAAAGGGTGAATCAGGCGTCACTATAGTCCTCTCAAAGGCAGCGATTGCCTTTCCTACATTTGTAAAATTTACATCCTCTCCAAAGACCTCTTGAAAACGCTTATTATATTCAGGAATTTTTTTAAGCCTGCTGACAAGCTCATCGCCTCTAAGATTCATCTCCACTTTTGCCTCAATCGGCCCCAATGCCTGCTTCTCAAGGCTGGGGGCCCGGCCATCCCAGAATTGCAAACTATTATACGCAGCATTCAGGATAGTCGGGGTATGACGACCTAATTCCATTCCTCCAAACCCTATTGCCCTCTCCTTGCCATCGGAAAAACCCTTCCTCGGATCGTGACAGGAAGCGCAGCTTATGGAGTTATCGCCAGATAGTCTTTTATCAAAAAAGAGCATCTTGCCAAGTTCAATCTTTGCCTTTATTTGCGGATTATCTGAAGGAGCAGTAATCTTTGGAAGCGGGCCTATATCCCCTGGGAGTTTTGACATCCTGTCAAGCTCTTTGGGGGTAACGATAACCCTCCGTGCCTTTTCCACATCCTCCCTTTTAGAGGTGTTTTCTAAAGATACCCCTGCATGAAGGATGTCTCCTGATATCAAGGAAAAAATCAAAGAAATCAAGGTAGATACAAAGGAAAGCCTATTAAAAGAGTCTTTAAAAAACATAAAAACCTCCTTTTTAAAATAGTGTAATTTGCCTGATTTTTGCCACCCTTTATTTAGGATGAAGAATATCTTATTTGTCCAGTATAATAAAATAAACTTTCACCTGTCAAGAAGTATTTACTTACAAAAAAATAAAATATGTTTGACAGACTACGCCGTATCTTGTAAATTATAGAATACAAAAGGCATACAAATGGAATATTATGAGCGGCATAAAGCCGCCGCGCTCCTTAGCTGAACGTTATGCCTCCGGTTGAATGATAAAACTCTTCGCTGTTAAGGAGAAAGGCTTGGACAGATAGGTATGTTGCACCGTGTTCTTTCCCCCGCCAAAATAAATCTTTTTTTAAAAGTCTTAAAAAAAAGAGAGGACGGTTATCATGATATTGTATCTATCATGCAGCCCATTTCTCTATATGATGAGATTATTTTAAAGATAGAGAAAGGGAAGGGTATTTCTGTTGAATGCAACAATAAATCAATTCCTTGTGATAAAACTAATCTTGTATATAGGGCGGCAGAGGTGTTTTTCAGAAGCGCCCGAATAAAGAGGAATCTGTCTATCAAAATAAAAAAGAATATCCCTGTTGCCGCGGGGCTTGGAGGAGGAAGCAGCAATGCGGCAGCGGCTTTGAAGGCATTGAATGAAATTACCTCTGTTTGCCTGTCTCAGGAGAAATTGATGGAAATGGCAGCAGGTCTCGGCTCGGATGTCCCGTTTTTTATTCTCGGCAAACCTTGCTTGGCCAGCGGCAGGGGTGAGATACTGGAACCCGTCAACCTTCCTCAATTCTGGTATATCCTTATCAACCCTGGTTTTCCGGTTTCAACACAGTGGGCGTATCAAAATTTAAACTTGACAAAAATGGAAGAGGATATTAGTATAGCCATTTTAAAAGTGTCGGCTGCCTGCCGCGCAGGCAGATGGGATAATCCTGCTGCGCTTCAAGGGGTTTTAATAAACGACCTTGAAGAGGCAACCATTCGGAAACATCCTGAGATTCAAGAGATAAAGACGCTTCTGATTGATTTTGGCGCCACCGGAGCATTGATGTCCGGGAGCGGTCCGACGGTATTCGGTATTTTCCCGGATAAAGACAGGGCGCAAAAGACATTTAAGCGGATAAAAAAAGACCAACGATTTAAAAATATGGCTGTGTTTGTGGCACAAGGACTTAAGTTGTAAGTTGAAAGTTACTCGTTGTAAGTTGCTCGTTGAAAGTTGAAAGTTGTAAGTTATAAGTTATAAGTTAACTGACAACTTGTAACTTACAACTTGTAACTTGTAACGGTATTTTTGGGGCGTCGTCAAGCGGTAAGACACAGGATTTTGATTCCTGCATTCGGAGGTTCGAATCCTCCCGCCCCAGCCATTACTACAGCCTACAAGTTGTTAGTCTCAGAGGCTACAAGTTTTAAAAACTCTTAGACTTGTAGGCTTGTAGACTTTTAGACTGAATGCATGTTTGACAAGCTTAAAATATTTGCGGGAAATTCAAACCTCCCCCTTGCTATTGATATATGTCAGCATCTTGGCAAGTCTCTTGGGAAGGCTGAGATAAAAAGTTTCAGCGACGGCGAGGTGTGCGTAGAAATCCAGGAGAGCGTCCGTGGGATGGAGGTTTATGTCATACAATCAACCTGCGCTCCGGTAAATAAGAACCTTATGGAGCTCCTGATTATGCTGGATGCGCTCAAAAGGGCATCTTCCCACGCTATCACGGCAGTTATCCCTTACTATGGCTATGCAAGGCAGGATAGAAAGGTTGCCCCAAGGACGCCCATTACAGCCAAGCTGGTTGCAGACCTTTTGACTGTTGCCGGCGCAACAAGGGTATTGTGCGCAGATTTGCATGCAGGTCAGATACAGGGTTTTTTTAATATTCCTGTGGATAACATATATGCCACGCCGGTTTTGCTGGAGTATATACAAAAAAATTACAGGGACAATACGGTAATAGTATCGCCTGACGCCGGCGGTGTTGAGAGGGCAAGGGCATTTGCAAAGAGGCTTCAAACCAACTTTGCCATAATAGATAAAAGACGTCCTGCGCCAAATGTAGCTGAGATTATGAATATCATAGGCGATATCAGGGGAAAGATTTGCATACTTCTGGATGATATGATAGATACTGCAGGGACAATTACGCAAGCGGCAGAAGCCCTTATCAAGCATGGCGCCAGGGAGGTTTATGCCTGCTGCACACACCCCGTGCTCTCCGGACCTGCCATAGAGAGACTGAAAAAGTCAGCAATAAAAGAGATAATTGTGACAAATACGATTCAATTGAGTGAAGAGGCTAAAGGTTTAAACAAGATAAAATCTCTCACTGTTGCGCCGCTTCTGGGAGAGGCGATAAAGAGGATACAGCACGGCGAATCAGTCAGTTCGCTGTTTGTATGAAATAAGCTCATAGCTTATAGCTCATAGCTCATAGTTTTTACTATGAGCTATCAACTATCAGCCATCAGCTAAACCGGAGGAACATATGGAACAGATAGAATTAACAGCCCAGCCGAGAACCGGCCTGGGGAAAGAGATAGCCAAAAAACTGAGAAAAGACGGACTCATACCCTGTGTGCTTTACGGTCCTGCATCAAAAGAGGCAATTCCTCTGGCTGTCAAGGCATTAGAATTGAACAAGGCTTTGACTACAGGGGCAAGAGGCAATGTCCTTGTGAATCTGGAGATAGAAGGTGATAAAAAGAAGGCAAGGACCGTTATGTTCAGAGACATTCAGCGAGATCCGTTGCAAAGGAGTATAATTCATGTTGATCTCTATGAATTATTGATGGATCATAAGGTAATGATAGATGTGCCAATCCATCTTACCGGCAAGTCCCAGGGTGTGGAGATGGGCGGCATATTGCAGCACGAGGCCAGGACATTAAAGATAGAATGTCTGCCGAACCAGATACCGGACAAGATAGATGTGGATGTCACCAATCTTGCAATCGGGCATTCTATTCATGTGAAAGACATTCCCCTGCCTCATGGTTTAAGGGTAGTAGGCGACCCCAATATCACCATTGCGCTCATCACTGCGCCGACTGCCGAGGCTGAGGTGAAGACCGCTGAAGAGGCAAAGGCAGAGATAGCAAAGAGCTTTGAGATAAAAGAGGAAGAAGGCAAGAAGGCGGAGACCAAGGAAGCAGCGGGGAAGGAAGAGAAAAAGAAGTAGCCTAACTACAGTCTACAAGTTATTAGTCTAAGAGTCTACAAGTAAAAACTTTTAGACTAAGGACTTTTAGACTTGTAGACTGTTTTTATGTTAATCATCGGACTCGGCAATCCCGGGACAAAATATAAAGACACCCGGCACAATATCGGTTTTATGGCAATTGACTCTCTGGCAGAGGCCAATTCCATAAAACTGAACAAGAAAGATTTTGAAAGCCTTTGGGGTAAAGGAAGCATCAAGGATAAAGAAGTAATTCTGCTAAAACCGCAGACCTATATGAATTTGAGCGGCGAGGCTGTTCAGGCTGTTTCCGATTATTTTGATATTGAGCCGAAAGATATTTTGGTTATCTATGATGATATTGACCTTGAGCTCGGAATGATGCGAATAAGGTTAAGCGGCGGAAGCGGCGGCCATAATGGGATGGAGTCAATAATTGAACACCTCGGCACAAATGATTTTCCGAGAATCAGACTGGGGATAGGAAGACCTGATATAAAAAAGTTAAAAGTCAAAAGTCAAAAGTCAAAAGTTGATGTCGCTGAATATGTATTGAATCCATTTGATCCTGAAGAAAAAACTATATTGAAGCCAATGCTGGAGAAAACAAAAGAAGCGGTGGATGTAATCGTGAATGACGGCATTGAAAAGGCGATGAATAAATACAACAGGCAATAGGCAATAGGTGATAGGCAATTGGGGTAAAAAGTAGTAGTTTTACCTATAGCCTATAGCCAAGTGCCCATAGCCTGCATTTAGAAGGAGGCAACATGCAACAAATAGTTAGTTTCGCGCCTATATTCGGCGCGGCTGGTCTTTTGATGGCATTCTTTATTTACGGCCATATCAAGAAGCAGCCTGACGGAAACGACAGGATGCGAGAGATAGCCGCGATGATCCATGACGGCGCTATGGTCTATCTCAGGAGGCAATATTCAATCCTTTTTGCATTTATAGCCCTTGTCTTTATTCTCCTGTCGGTATTTATCAACTGGCAGACAGGCATTGCGTATGTGGGCGGGGGAATATCCTCCATGCTGGCAGGATTCTTTGGCATGCAGGCAGCTACAAAGGCGAATGTGAGAACCGCTCAGGCAGCAAATCTCTACAAGCCTGACACCGCGAAATCCCTGACCATTGCATTTCTCGGCGGCTCGGTTATGGGGCTTTCCGTGGCGAGCATCGGGCTGGTCGGCGTTGGTATATTCTTCCTGCTCTACGGCGGCGATCCCAAGACCGCTGCCATCATCAATGGCTATGCCATGGGCGCTTCGTCCATTGCGCTCTTTGCAAGGGTAGGCGGCGGCATATTCACGAAAACAGCGGATGTGGGCTCTGACCTGGTGGGTAAGATTGAGGCGGGCATTCCCGAAGACGATCCGAGAAACCCGGGCGTTATTGCTGACAATGTCGGCGACAATGTCGGCGATGTGGCGGGTCTTGGCGCGGATATCTTTGAATCGTATGTAGGGGCCATGGTCGCGGCCATTGCCATAGGCGCAACCCTTGCCAGCGCCGCGGCTGCAAAACTCGGCTCAACCCCGTCTCTTATGAGCCTCCCTATTGTCCTTGCCATGGCAGGGCTTGCGGCATCCATGATCGGCATCCTTTCCATGAGAATCCTTGAAACCTATAACCCCGCTGCTGCGCTTCGTTACGCAACATTTATCGCAGCAGGGCTTTTCCTTGTTCTGGGCTACGCAGTGGTGAACCTTCTTGGCGTGAACGTCGGTGTTTACTGGGCGGTGTTTTCAGGCTGCGTTGGCGGCATTGCCATAGGTCTTCTCACCGAGCATTACACATCAGGCAAGCCGGTTGAGCGGACCGCGGAGGCGTGCCAGACCGGCTCTGCAACCAATATCATCACCGGCATGGCAGTCGGGTTTGAAAGCTGCGCCCTGCCGGTCTTATCCATATGCGCGGCGATATTTGTGGCAAACTACACCAGCGGCTTATACGGCATCGGCATATCAGCGGTCGGCATGCTGGCAACTGTAGGCATCGTGATGAGCGTTGACGCATACGGCCCTGTTGCCGATAATGCAGGCGGCATATCCGAAATGAGTCATCTCGGCAAAGATGTACGAAACATTACCGACAGCCTTGACGCATTGGGCAACACGACTGCCGCCATAGGCAAGGGTTTTGCCATCGGTTCCGCTGCGCTCACCGCGCTGGCGCTCTTCTCCGCATTCAGTCAGGCGATCAGCGTCAGGACAGGCAAGCCGTTTGAAATACTCATCACAGATTCAAATGTGGTCATCGGACTCCTCCTCGGCGGCATACTCCCCTTCTTTATTGCAGCTCTCACCATGACATCCGTGGGCAAGGCCGCGTTCAAGATGGTGAATGAAATCAGAAGACAGTTCAGGGAAATCCCGGGGCTTCTTCAAGGCAAAGAAGGGGTCAAGCCCGATGTTGCCAGGTGCATTGATATATCAACAAAGGCCGCGCTTACCGAAATGATAATACCCGGCGTTACCGCTGTTGCAGCGCCTGTAGTTGTAGGTCTTATACTTGGACCTGCCGCCCTCGGCGGTATGCTTGCGGGTGCAACCGTTACCGGCGTCCTCCTTGCCATCATGATGGCGAACGCAGGCGGCGCATGGGATAATGCAAAGAAGTATATTGAAAAAGGCAACCTCGGCGGAAAAGGGTCGGATGCCCACAAAGCAGCGGTGGTCGGAGATACAGTCGGAGACCCCTTCAAAGATACAACAGCCCCTGCAATGAATATATTGATAAAGCTCATGAGCATCGTTTCGCTTATCATTGCGCCGATTTTGGTTTAAATAACTATCCATAAGATAATGCGGACGGACGCGCCCCCGATATACGGGGGAGAGAAGGCTGAATAGACACATAGAGTGTCTATTCAGCCTTTTTTATTTTATCACGCAAGGAGAATACCTATGCCATCTTTGACAAACTCATGGGCAGGCTATTTTAGCCTTGCCGCGTTTTTCATAGCCTATGCGCTGGTCATCTTTGAAGAGAGGCTCCATCTTCAGAAGTCTAAGCCGGTTGTTCTGATGGGTTGTCTTATGTGGGCGGTAATCGCTCTTTATGAGGCGGTGGAGGGCGCAGGCGGCGCCGGAGAGCATGTCAAACATCTGATCGGTGAGATCGGCGAACTTTTCTTTTTTATCCTCACGGCCATGACTTACATCAACACACTTCAGGAAAGGCTCGTGTTTGAAGCGCTCAAATCGTGGCTCATGAGAAAGGGGTTCGGTTACCGAAAACTTTTCTGGATAACCGGCGTCATCACCTTTTTCCTTTCGGCTGTGGCGGATAATCTTACCAGCGCGCTTCTTATGGCAACGGTGGCAAGCTCGGTCAGTTCAAGCAGGAGGTTTATCATCCCTTCGTTTGTCAGCATCATTATTGCGGCAAATGCAGGCGGCGCATGGAGTCCGTTTGGCGACATAACGACCCTCATGGTATGGACGGAAGGCAAGATTCATGCCGCTCAGTTCCTATACCTCTTCATCCCGTCTCTCATAAATTGGCTTGTGCCTGCGGCTGTTATGTTTCCGTTTATCCCCGCCGGAGCGCCGGAAGGGAGCAGCGAAGCAGTGAAGATGAAGCCCGGGGCAAAAGGGGTGATCATCCTCGGCTTTGCCACCATTGCTATTGCCGTAAGTTTCCATCAGTTCCTGCATTTGCCGCCGTTTCTCGGGATGATGACAGGGCTCGGCTTGCTCATGTTCGTGGGCTTTCTCATACAGAAAAATGACCGGAGAAAAAACCTTGCCGCAGAAGGCAGGTTCAACATCTTCAGGCAGGTGGAGAGGGTTGAGTTCGACACCCTTCTCTTCTTTTTCGGCATCATCACAGCAGTTGGGGCTTTACAATACATAGGCTACCTCACCATCCTGAGCGTTTCCCTTTATGGGGGCATGGGGAACACCTCTGCCAATATCGCGGTCGGTGTCATCTCGTCCGTGATTGACAATATCCCGGTCATGTATGCGGTGCTGCAGATGGATCCCCAGATGGCTGTTGACCAGTGGCTTCTGGCCACGCTGACGGCAGGCACCGGAGGAAGTCTCCTCTCAATCGGCTCGGCAGCAGGAGTTGCCGTGATGGGCATCCGCAGAGATATATATACCTTCCGGGAACACCTCAAATGGACGCCGGTCATAGCCCTTGGTTACTTCACGAGCATCTTGTGTTGGCTGGTTATGGCAAACCAGATGAGATAGGGGTATTTTACGGGGCAGCGGATAATGGCGCCACCACACCAAAAATTTTGGTGTGGGGTTTTACGGTTGACGGTAAACTATTGACAATTTCTTGTGTAATGATACTATAAAATCTATTATGAAAAATACATTTCACATATTGTGTCTGATATTCCCGCTGTATTTCTCCCTCTACGCAATCTCTCCCCTTTCCTATTCCTACAACCGGCAGATTGATGAACGGGGAGATACGACAGTCGGAGGTTTCAGACTATTCGTAGTGGAACTGCTGCTGTCAAACATTGCCCATCATAAAGATGAGGATAAAACCGCGCCTAAAGCAATTCTTCTGTTCAAAAAGAAGCGGGCTGCCGTATCCTCAGGCGAGCTGCATATATCAGGGAAGATATTTAAGAGTGTTGGCAAATTGCCGCAAGGGTTTGCTTTGTTTAACAGCTCGCCTGCGCAGATAACCTGCTGCGGCATCCGCTCTCAATATCGGAAAGATGTTTATCTCTCGTATTCCGGCCTTTCTCCGCCCTCAGCATATCTCTAAGAATTGTTTACGGTTCTTTCATCTCTGAAGATTTCCATCTGTGTATAATGAAAACCCAGAGGGATAACCTTAATATTTTTAAGATCATAAACAAATCTATTAAGTGTATCTGCCGCATGAGATACCGAAGGAGGTAACGGATATGTTTAGACGGACTGTCATGATATTCATGCTGTTCATAATAGCGTCGCCGCTAAGTGCAGAAAATGTAGTAAAGCGCTGGGCGTCCGGCGAGGTTATTGCCATAAACACAGAGGCCGCCCCCAACACAATTGTCGTTAAAAGCAAGACATGGAAGGGGCAGGACTTTATTGTCGGGGCTGCAGTAGAAGCTGGAACGGTCATAATGATCAATAACAAGCCGGTTCAGCTGAAGGATGTCCATACAGGCGACAGGGTGGATATAACCTATGAGAGAAACCTGAGGGTAATTGCAAAAACCATTAAAGTAAAGAGATAGGAGGAAAATTCCATGAAAAAGTATCTGGCTCTACTATTGCTCATCTTTATCTCTGCAGGGTTTACTGCATGTGCAAAAAAGGCTGTAAAAACCGAGACCGGGGCCGCGGGGGCAGTCCAGACCGCGCCAGTCAAGCCTTCGGAAGAGGCCAAACCTGTTGAAAAGGCCCCGCAGCCGGAATCGCAACCTGCGGCAACACCATCCGGGGCAATGCCCTCTGAGGAAAAAATAATGCAGGCAGAAAAGCCAAAGGAAGCTGTCGCTGAAGCAAAGCCGGAAATGAAAGGGCTTCAGGACATATTCTTTGATTATGACAGGTTTTACATCAGGGACGATGCAAAACCGGCGCTTGAGGAAAATGCAAAATACCTCAAGGCCAATAAGAACGGCAGCATTGTCATCGAAGGACACTGCGATGAGCGAGGAACCTCTGAATATAACATGGCCTTAGGCGAAAGGAGGGCGCAATCTGTCCGGAAATATCTGACAGACCTCGGAATAGACCCGGCCAAAATATCCACCATAAGCTACGGCAAGGAAAAGCCGTTCTGCGCAGACCATACTGAACAGTGCTGGCAGGAAAACAGAAGGGCGCGCTTTGTCGAAAAGTGAAAAGCAGGGCGGATGATTGCCAGCCGCAATATAAAGGGTTCCAAATCCTGAACAAACGGAGGAGAAGAACCGGAAAAAGAAGATCCAAAAAATGACAATCATCAATAAAAAGCCCGCTCCCTGTTTTTCAAGGAGCGGGCTTTTATTTTACAGGACAGAGAGGGGTTAAGCAGCGAATGCAATAAATCCCACGACATAGATTGCGTAATTTGATAAGATGATGATTAAGAGAGAGGGTTGCGAACAGGCCGCTCTGAAGGAGGATAGATTTCATGGGTTTTGCATGCGGCATAGTGGGGCTTCCCAATGTGGGCAAGTCAACCATATTCAACGCGCTCACATCAGCAGGGGCGCAGGCGGCGAATTATCCCTTCTGCACCATTGACCCGAATGTGGGCATCGTGCCGGTAAGAGATGAACGGCTTTATAAACTGGCGGAGCTTATAAAGCCTGAAAAGATTGTCCCTACCACCGTAGAATTTCTGGACATCGCTGGCCTTGTCAAGGGCGCCAGCAAGGGCGAAGGCCTGGGCAATCAATTTCTCGGCCATATCAGGAGCGTGGATGCAATCGCGCATATTGTAAGGTGCTTTGAAGATGCGGATGTTGTCCATGTGGCAGGCCATGTTGACCCTAAAAGAGACATTGAGATAATAGACACAGAGTTGATACTTGCTGATCTTGATAGCGTTGAAAAACGCATGGAAAAAACCGCCCGGCTTGCAAAGGCGGGCGACAAGAACGCCATGGCTGCAATGGATGCCTGCGCCATATTTAAGCAGACTCTTGAGAATGGCAAGCCGATACGGTCAATTGAATTGAATGACGCCATGAAAGAGATGTTGAAGGAACTGAATCTCTTGACCGCAAAGCCTGTGCTCTTTGTCGCAAATGTGGATGAAAAGGATTTGAAAGGTGAATCTCCTTTCGTAGCTAAAGTAAGGGAGACGGCGGAAAAGGAACAGGCCAAGGTTGTTGTCATGTGCGGCCGGATTGAGGCGGAGATAGCAGAACTTCCTGAGGGAGAAAGGGCGGACTTTTTAAAAGGCATTGGCTTAAAAGAATCCGGGCTTGACAGGCTCGCAAAAGAGGGGTATGAATTATTGAATTTGATTACCTACTTCACCGCCGGAAAAAAAGAGGCAAGGGCATGGACTGTGGCCAAAGATACAAAGGCTCCTCAGGCAGCAGGCGCGATACATTCTGATTTTGAAAAAGGCTTTATCAGGGCAGAGGTCATATCGTATAATGATTTCATCACTTCAGGTTCAGAACTTGCCGCAAAAGAAAAAGGGTTAATGAGGCTGGAAGGAAAAGATTATATTGTGAAAGACGGAGATATTATTCATTTCAGGTTTGCAGTATGAAGACAGGCGATAGGCAAGAGGCTATAGGTTATAGGTTTTTCCTATCGCCTATTGCCCATAGCC
>JACQEJ010000145.1 GCA_016200645.1 Deltaproteobacteria bacterium
GGTAGGGGCGAACGGCCGTTCGCCCCTGCTTTATACGCCGAAAACAATATCCTTTCCCTCTCCTGATAAAGATTCGGCATGGGATTATTTTTCTTTGACGCCATACTCACATCATACTTTTCGCACCGGCTTCCGTAGTAGAGAGGCTCGTCCCCTTCAACAACAACCTTTTTTATATCGCATATATTTGAACAATCCCTGCACTCAAACGATGTCAGGGTATATTTCTTCCTGCTTAAGTCAAACCCCTTGAAGCTCGTCGGCTTATTCGGGTCTTTTTCCTGCATGGCAAGAATAGCTGCGCCTATGGCGCCTGTAACATCGTGGTTTTCCGGCACAGTGATTTTTTTGCCTGTCACCTTTTCAAATGCCGCTACAACGCCGAGGTTTGCCGCTGTCCCGCCCTGAAAGAATATGTTGCTGCCGATTCGCCTGTCGCCCACAACCCTGTTCAGATAATTATGAACAATGGAATAGGAAAGTCCTGCGACAAGCTCATCCTTGCCTGCCCCTTTTTGCTGATGGTGAATCATGTCGCTTTCGATAAAGACAGTGCATCGTTCTCCCATTGACGCAGGGCCGGCGCAGCTTAGGGCAAGATTGCTGAACTCCTCTCTTATCTTTATGCCGATTCTCTCTGCCTGCTCTTCAAGGAAGGAGCCTGTGCCTGCGGCGCAGACCTTGTTCATCTCAAAATCAACAACAACGCCGTCTTTAAGCGCAATATATTTTGAATCCTGTCCGCCGATTTCAAAGATTGTGTCTACTGTAGGGTCAATAACAGCCGCAGCCGTTGCCTGAGCTGTAATTTCATTCCGCACAATATCTGCGCCTACGAAATCCCCGGTTAAATATCTGCCTGAACCTGTTGTGCCTACGCCGATAACCTCTACCCTTTCTCCGCACTCATCGCCCACTTGCATAAGCCCCTGGCGCACAGCCTCTATGGGCCTGCCTGCGGTTGGAAGGTATCTTCTGGAAACGAGTTTCATTTCTTGATCTATCAGGATTACATTTGTGCTTGTGGAGCCTACATCTATTCCGAGATATACAGGGACCTTCCTGCCATGCTCAAATGGATAACCTGTTTTATCGCTTTGCGACGGATGCCTTTCAGGCCGTGTAAGCGAATCAAGCCCCTTTTCTTTTTTTCTGCCGAATTTTATATAATCCTCAAACTCCTTAACCCCCTTGAATGCGCCGATGCCTTTGCCCTTTTCCATGGCATTAAATACGGAACCCAGGGCGCCCATAGATGTAAAATGTTTTGGAATAATATATTCATCATCCTTAAGTTCAAGAACGTCTTTAAACGCCTTTCTAACCCCCATATTTGCGGCAACACCGCCCTGAAACGCAACAGGCCTTGTAAACTCCTTGCCCTTGCCGATGCTGCTCTTGAAATTCCTTGCAACCGCATAGCAAAGCCCCGCGACTATGTCGTAGTCAGGCGTTGCGGCCTGCTGAAGATGAATCATATCGCTCTTTGCAAAAACGCTGCACCTGCCCGCAATCCTGGGCGGATTCTGCGATTTCAGGGCAAGGCTGCCGAATTCTTCAATTGTCAGATTAAGCCGCGTTGCCTGCTGGTCAAGAAAAGAGCCTGTGCCTGCCGCACATACGGAATTCATCTGGAAGTCTTCTATTCGGATATTGTCCGTATCGCCGTCAGGAGAAAGAAGAATCAATTTTGCATCCTCGCCGCCCATCTCTATTACTGTTCTGACTTCCGGATGGAAATATTCGGTAGCCGCAGCCTGGGCAATGACCTCATTTGTAAAAACGGCGCCTATAAGAGGGGCAATGAGCTTGCCGGCTGAACCGGTTATGGCTGCCGCCCTGATATTATTTTTGGCAGGAAATCTCGCAAGCACATCGGAAAGCAC
>JACQEJ010000014.1 GCA_016200645.1 Deltaproteobacteria bacterium
CATGAAACGGACAGAGATACTACAGGAGGTCAGGAATATGAGATTTGAAGAGATATATGAGACATGGACAGAGAGAAATCTTACACAGGAAGAGGCGGCAAGGGTGCTTGGGGTATGCTCCCGGACATTCAGGCGGTATATAGATCGTTACGAGGAAGATGGATTGGAGGGTCTTAAAGACAAACGGCTTACCCAAGCCTCATTCAGGCGCGCCCCTGTAGATGAAGTATGCGCCTTAAATGAGCGGTATAAGAGCCGATATAGGGGATGGAATGTGAAACACTTTTATAGCTGGTATGAGCGTGATGGTGGCAGACGAAGCTACACATGGGTCAAAAACACCCTTCAAAGAGCCGGATTAGCGGCAAGAGGCAAAAAAAAGGGAGAACATCGCAAGCGGAGAGAGCCGTCCCCTCTTCCCGGAATGCTCCTTCATCAGGACGGCAGCAGACACGAATGGGTAGAAGGAAAGCAGTGGGATTTGGTTATAACTATGGACGATGCAACCAATGAGCATTACTCCATGTTCTTTGTAGAAGAAGAAGGGACTATGAGCAGTTTTAAAGGAGTCAAGGAGGCGATTGTTAAAAAGGGATTATTTAGTTCCCTATACACAGATAGAGGCAGCCATTACTGGCATACACCTGAAGCAGGCGGGAAGGTGGACAAGAATAATCCTACCCAGTTTGGCAGGGCAATGAGACATCTTGGGATAGATATGATAGCTGCGTACTCACCTGAAGCGCGTGGACGCTCAGAGAGGGCATTTGGGACGCATCAGGGGCGGCTTCCCAAAGAACTTGCCTATCATGGGCTCACCGACATGGAGGAAGCCAACCATTATCTTACAGAGGTATATATGCCTGCCCACAATGCAGAATTCATGCATCCTTCAAGAGAACAAGGGACAGGGTTTATCCCATGGATGGGAGCAAGTCTGGATGATATCCTATGCGAACAGCATGAGCGGACGGTAAGCTCAGACAACTGTGTAAGTTTTGAGGGAAAGACCCTGCAAATACCAAAAGATGAATACCGGTGCAATTACATAAGGGTAAAGGTGAGGGTGCATCGCTATACAGACGGGTCTCTGGCTATATTCCACGGGCCAAGAAAACTGGCAGACTATGATGCCGATGGAAATTATAAGACAAAGGAGAAGCAGGAGAACAAGGATGCTGCGTAGAATCTGCCATAAAGAACAGAAAGGCAAGAAGGGCGCTTCGGGCTACGCCCTCCGTGCCTTTCTTGCTGAATTAAAAAGCGGACAATTCATTTGCTATAAAAGCGGACAATTCTATTTGTTGACAACAGAGATATTTTAGACCCAAATTCCGATTTAGAAATAAGAAGAATGGATGACATAAGAATTTAAGGGTTATTTAAAGGGGATGGTCAGTTTTTTTATTCAAAAC
>JACQEJ010000152.1 GCA_016200645.1 Deltaproteobacteria bacterium
GAGGGTCTTGTAATCTATGTTTAAGAGTTTTGCCGCCTTGCTCTTGTTTCCCTTTGTTATTTTCAGCGCCTTCTGAATCGCCGACCTCTCTGCCTCTGCCGTTGCTTTATGGGAAACATCTCTCAAGGTCGGGGCTGGCCCGGTTCCATCAACATCTTCCCTATTGTCCGCCCTTTCCCTGCTTAATACCCCCGATAGAACCGTTCGAGGGCAGGCCTGCAGGGACATGGTTTTAAGAGCCATGTGTTCCGGTCTGATGATATTACCTGCCAAAAGCGCCGCCCTTCTGACAGTGTTCCTTAACTCCCTGACATTTCCCGACCATGGATAATTGACAAGGCGCTCCATTGCCTCATCAGAGAATTTCAAGTATGTCTTTTTCAATTCTCCGCAGGTATCCCTGACAAATCTCTCTGCAAGAAAAATAATATCTTCCTTTCTCTCACGGAGGGGCGGCAGTGTTATACAAAACTCGTTCAGGCGGTGATAGAGGTCATTTTTAAACCTGCCGGCAGTTATCTCTCTATCCAGCGGGAGATTAGATGCCGCAATAATCCTGACATCCACAGGGATTGGCATTTCGCTTCCTACAGCATGTATCCTTCTCTCTTCAATTGCGCGGAGGAATTTGCATTGGCTGGTCAGAGGGAGGTTGGATATTTCATCAAGAAAGATAGTGCCGTGATTGGCAAGATAGAAATAACCGTCTTTCCTCTGATGAGCGCCTGTAAATGCCCCCTTCTCATGGCCGAAGAGTTCGCTTTCTATAAGGGTCTCCGGAATCGCCCCGCAGTCAACAACTATAAACGGTTTATCATGCCTTTTGCTCTGTTTGTGGATGGCATTGGCAATCAACTCCTTGCCTGTCCCTGTCTCTCCCTCTATAAGAACTGTATAATTCGTCTTTGCCACCTGCTCAACCTGTTTAACCACAGACTCCACAGTATGGCTTCTGCCCATGAGTTCAAACAGGGTCTCCCTTTCGTCAATTGACATCTCAGATTTACAAGTCTTATCCTGTTTTACCATTGTCCATTCTCACCTCATGTCAGATATTCCACCTTTATATCCTCCGGCAATCTTTTATCCACCTTATGTGCAATGCCGATAAAAAGGATGCCTGTCTCCCCTTCCACAAGACTTTCATTTATTCTTCCGCCTATATAGCCGTCCCGCTCCGAGAGAAGCAAAGAGCCTATCTCTCTATACTTTTCCAATCTCTCTTTGCCGTCTTCGACAACTGCCTCTTTTACTATATCCTGAACATGATTATATTCTCTGATGAGGAGATGCGGGTCTTCTGTTCCTATAATCTGCGCCCCCTTTTCTATTAAGTTAAGAAGGAGCTTATAATTAGCGCTACCTTTTTCAGCCAGTTCCCTGACTATGTCCATTTCCTTGCCGCTCTTGGGCAAACCATCCTGAAATAACTTCACCTTTTTATAATCCAGATTTAATCTCTCCAGCCTCCTCCCTATCTCATTCCAGAGTTCGTCTGCAGCATTCAGATATTCCTTCCATTTATCCCCGCCGAATTTTGCGATATACTCCTCTTTGAGCCTGTCTGCGAGAGAGCCCATGTCTATCTCGCCGTGAATAATCGGTATGTATATAAGCCTTCGCAAGCATCCTCCTGCTTAATTCAAAATCCAATTGGTCGTCAAGTTATATAAGCTTCGTTCTCTTTTTCCTCTCTTTTCCGCGTATCGGAAAAGAGGGAGGGAAGTTCTTTGAGGAAATGTTTCTTCCATTGCCCTATATGGTTCGTATGAACGCCGTATTCGCTTGCAATCTGGGCGTTCGTCTTTTCGCCTTTGACGGACTCAAGGTCTACCCGCGCCTTGAATGCTCCGTCGTGTGTTCGTCTTGGTTTTTTCATCTGCCATGCCTCCTCAGGTATTATGGTAGGCTATTTTACCACCTTATTGCTTTGTCTGAATTTTGGGGAGTATCATAATCTACCTCATTCCTTTTCCAAATCTCTTGCCAGATTCCTAAACTCATCAATATATTTTTTATCTCCAGTAATGATGTAGTCATTGGCAGGCATAAGAGCCTTGACTATAAGAACCTGCATTTGACCAACAACTGCCATCTCCTTTGTTATTGTGCTAAACATAGAGGTGGCTTTGCGGGTCTCATTCTGATTATAAACAGCAATACTGCCCATAATAATCAGAAATGGAAAGATTATTGCGAAAAACGTAATGATGAGCTTTGTGCGGATTTTGTAAGGCATACCTTTTACCCCTATTACGACAAAAAGGTGATTGGAAGAAGCCATTTCAAAACAGAGCTATGTTTGCAAGCATAGCAGGTATTTTCTACTGTGCAACCGGATAAATATCTTTTGCTTTTCTGAAGAGATAATGCTGCGTGGATTGCATTTGGCGAAAAGGGTTCTTGAGGGTAAACTAACACATTCCTATTTTCAATATCTTCTTTGTTTCTGGCTCTATCTTCCCATACCCGGCCTGCCTGATGCCGGCCACCCATATAATCTCATCCCCTGAAACCAGGATGGGGATAAGACCTCTTCTGCGTTTTGGGATCTTTTTTTCTATGAACAGGTCTTTCAGTTTTTTACGGCCCTTCATGCCAAGCGGCGTAAATTTATCGCCGGGCCTGAAGTTCCTGACAATCAGAGGAAATTCAAGTTTATCAAAATCAAAATAGGCGGCATTTTGAGATGTAGGATACGGGATGCGGAGTGATAGCTCAAAATCTCAGTTTTGAACTCTGCAATACGCAATCCACAGTCCGCAATTACCTCTGCTTTGCCGTTTATTGTTAAATACATATCAGGTTTTGAATTGCCCCCATCCACACCTGTTGCAATATCACTTGTTTTCACAAAGAAGGTAATGTCAATCCTTATGTGTAAATTCATTCAGAGGGTTATTCTCCCAGTTGACATTCAAATGATGAAAGACTGCAAATACAATCCTCTCCACGCTCTCCCTATTGGCAAACACCCC
>JACQEJ010000149.1 GCA_016200645.1 Deltaproteobacteria bacterium
AGTAAGCAAAAAAAGATTGGCAGATATACCGTCAAGTTTATTCTCACGGGTTGAATATGAGATGCTAATTCAAAAGTAGGGGTGTGAAGATAAAAAAGATTGAAGGAGAAATTTTAACATGACTTCGTTTACCATAAAACTCGCAAAACGGATGCAGGATGTCAAAGAATCCCCGACGCTTGCCATTACTGCAAAGGCAAAGGCAATGAAGGCAAAGGGGTGGGATGTTATAGATTTCGGTGCGGGCGAACCGGATTTTGACACCCCAGGCAATATAAAAGAGGCTGCCATAAAGGCAATCAAGGCAGGTTTTACCAAATATACGGCCGTGGGCGGGACAGATGAGCTCAAGGACGCCATAATAAACAAATTTAAAAAGGATGCCGGGCTTGAGTATGCAAGGGAAGAAATCCTTGTATCCTGCGGTGGGAAACAATCATTCTTTAATCTATCGCTGGCATTTTTTGAAAAAGGCGACGAGGTGATTATCCCCGCGCCATACTGGGTGTCATATCCTGTTATGGTTGCGATAAGCGGCGCAACCCCTGTAATATTGCCGGCGCGCGAGGAGAATGGGTTTAAGATAATATCGGATGAGTTTGAAGATGCGATAACGCCTGCAACAAAGGCAATCGTAATAAACAGCCCGTCAAATCCGACAGGCGCGGCGTATACGCCTGAGGAATTAAAGGCCATAGCGGATATAGCAGTAAAAAAAGGCATCTTTATTATCTCGGATGAAATATATGAAAAACTCTGCTATGACAACCATCCGTTTGTCTCCATAGCATCGTTTTCAGAGGAAGTGAAAGGGCAGACAATTACCTTGAACGGCGTATCCAAGGCATATTCCATGACAGGCTGGCGTATCGGGTACGCAGCCGGACCCAAAGAACTCATCAAGGCCATGACCAATATCCAGAGCCAGTCAACATCAAACCCTACATCTATCAGCCAGAAGGCGGCGATAGAGGCGCTGAATGGAGCGCAGGATGCGGTGGAGGAAATGAGAATAGAATTTGATAAAAGAAGAAAGGTGATTGTAAACGGCCTTAATGCAATAAAAGGCATCCGCTGCATGCTGCCGCCGGGGACGTTTTATGTATTTCCCAATATTTCAAAACTTCTGAAAAAGAGGTTCAACGGAAAAGCGGTAAATACATCAGCAGACCTTGCGGAATTCCTTTTGGAAGAAGCGGAGGTTGCAGTTGTGCCCGGAGAGGCATTCGGCGGCGAGGGGCATATCCGTCTATCCTATGCCACATCAATGGAAAATATAAAGGAAGGGCTTAAACGGATAGAAGATGCAGTAAAGAAGCTGCTGTAGGGGCATGGCATGCCATGCCCCTACAAGGAAAAAATGATAGCCAATCTGCACGAATTTTGCTATAGTCTTTGAAAAGGGGGATTTTTAAAATGAATTTGCTCAAGGAAGCGGCTATCGAAACTATTAAACGATTACCCGATGAGTGTTCATTAGAGGACATTATGTATGAGATAGACTTTGCCGCTCAGGTTTTAGAGGGTCTTAAAGACGCCGACGCCGGAAGGGTAATAACCACCGATGAACTCCTCAAAAGAGTCGAGCAGTGGGCAAGGTAGCATGGACAGAGAAGGCAAGCAGTCACTTACAGGCAATTTATGATTATATTGCCGGTGATTCCAAAACCTACGCAACAAGATTCACCCTATCTCTCATCAAAGCAACTTTAAAACTTGAAACAATGCCTAATTGCGGACGCATTGTTCCCGAGCTTCCGGAATATGGTTTCAGAGAAGTCATCTATCAAAATTACAGAATTGTTTATAGACTGATTGGTAATGAAGGTGTTGAGATACTTGCAGCGCTGCATGGTTCGCGAAATTTTAAAAAGGCTTTTTGTGAGGAGTGGGAAATCTTTTAACTTTCATGTATGCGAATCATCACGGACATCAAAAAATTAAAAAACATCAGATCTCCAGTCGTTACCATCGGCAATTTTGACGGCATTCATCGCGGGCATCGGAAGGTTCTCGATGCGGTGAGGAAACGGGCTCAACAGTTGAATGTCCCGGCGGTTGTTTATACCTTTGAGCCGCATCCCCTCAAGGTGGTTGCGCCTCACAAAAGCCCGCCTCTTCTTACAACACTGGAAGAAAAGATAGGGCTGATAAAGGCGTCTGGCATAGATTATCTCATCCTTGCCAGGTTTACAAAGGAATTTGCCTCCCAGCATCCAAAGAAGTTTGTGGAAGATGTGCTGGTAAAACAATTAAAGGCAAAAGAGGTCTGGGTAGGCCATGATTACGCATTTGGAAAAGGCAGGGCCGGCACTATAGAACACCTGAAAGAGCTTGGCAATAAATTTGGTTTTAAGGTCTCTGTAATCCCTGCCTGCAAAAAAAGAGGGCTAATTGTAAGCAGCTCAAAGATACGGGAATATGTCAAAGACGGCAAAATCAAACAAGCTGCAAGTCTTTTAGCAAGGCCGTATGCAGTATCAGGAAAGGTTGTTAAAGGAAGGAATGTTGGCAAACACCTGGGGTTTCCAACAGCAAATATTTCAGTTCATAATGAGCTCATACCAAAAGACGGCATATATGCGGTCCGTGTATTTCTTGGCAAGAAAATATATAGAGGGGCTGCCAACATAGGATTCGCGCCCACCTTTCATACCTCAAAGCGCGCAGTTGAAGTGCATATCATTGGTTTCAATGGAAATATATATGGTAAAAAAATGAAGATGGAGTTTATAGAAAGACTGAGGGGTGAAAAGACCTTTAAGAATGCAAAGGATCTGGCGATTCAGATAAAAAAGGATGTTGAGGGGATAAAGAAGATACTGAAATGAACCCCGTGAGAAGTTCACATATCAAAAAACCATTTATCGCCCGCAGAAGTATCCCCTTTATAAAAAAGGCTTCTAACGGGGCGAATATCACCGGCAAAACAAAAATCTTGGGCATCTTCGGTCGCCCCATAAGCCACACCCTTTCGCCGGCTATGCACAATGCCGTTATGAAGGCGCTGGGATTGGATATGGTCTATTTGCCATTTGAGGTAAAGCCATCAAATCTCAGGGGGGCAGTGAAAGGGATAAAGAGCCTCGGCATGATTGGCGTTAATATCACCACCCCCCACAAGGAGGCGGTAATAAAATTTCTTGACAGCATTTCAGAAGATGTAAAACTCATCGGCGCGGTAAACACCATAGTCAATAAAAATGGACAACTCATAGGCCATAATACGGACGGCTATGGCTATATTGCTTCATTGAAAGAGGAATTAGGTTTTAATCCTAAAGGTAAAAAGATGGTAATCCTCGGAGCTGGCGGGGCTGCCAGAGGAATCATAATAGCGCTGGCTGCAAAGAAGCCAAAGTCAATTACTGTTGCCAATAGAACGCTTTCACGGGCTATTTCGCTTATAAAGACATTCAAAGGGAAGTTCTCTGGAATAGCCTTTCAAGCTATTGGTCTTGATGGAGAAAACCTCAGAGCATACTTTGAAGATACTAACTTACTGATCAACACAACATCCGTTGGCATGAAAAAGAATGAAGCTTTAAAAATTCCATTAGATGCGCTGCCAAAAAGAACGATAGTGTCGGATATAATCTACAATCCTCTCGAAACAGCATTACTCAAAAAGGCAGCAAAACTCGGTCTGGCTACTCACCCAGGATTAGGCATGCTTATCCATCAGGGCGCCCTGAGTTTTAAACTCTGGACAGGAATTGATGCGCCAATAGATATTATGAGAAAGGCTGCCTTGAAAGCATTAAAGATGGGAGGTGGGAGGTAGGAGGTGGAAAAGGATAGGAAGTATTTATGCTTCCCACTCCCCACCTCCCACATCCTAAACAATGAGAGCAATATTTATCGCAGATGCGCATCTCAAAGGTCTGGATGACCCTAATCAAAAACTCCTCTGCTCCTTTCTGGAAACCCTAAAAGACATTGACAAGCTTTTTATCCTCGGCGACCTTTTTGAATTCTGGACAGGGTATAATGAAATGCTGGAATATCATTATGCACCCATATTAGCTCAATTTAAAAGACTCCAAGAAGCCGGTATGGAAATAATTTATGTTGAAGGCAACCACGATTTTTCCGTAGCGCCGTTTTTTAAAGAAATATTGGGCAGCGAGGTATATCCTGATTCAGCAGATATAAATTTAGATGGAAAAAGGTTCTTTTTGGCGCATGGAGACCTCGTAGAACCGAACCTTGGTTATAAAATATGGCGCAGGTTTTTGAGGAGTTTCCTATTCAGCATGATTATAAAAATTACGCCGCCTTCTTTTGCCCGGAAGGTTGCCCTATGGCTGGCAAAAACAAGCCGCAGAAATCACAAAATGGGTGATAGATTAGATACGCGGCAGAGAGAATTTGCGCGAGATAAAATCGAACAGGATTTTGATATTGTCATCCTCGCCCACTCCCATGTCCCTGAAGTTTTAGAAAAGACAGTAAAAAACAGAAAAGGGCTGTATGCAAATCCCGGAGATTGGATAAAGGAATATAGTTATCTGGTTTATGAAGACGGTAAAATAAGACTGGAAAGATATACGCAGTAGTGGAATATTTATTTATCTTCTCTGGTAAACAGTATAAACGCCATTGCAGGTCTCTTGGAAGCCTCCCGCATGGCAAAGTGGATGCCGTCCAGCGTCCAGCCTTGTTTTGTCCACTCGTTAATTACAGATTCCAATTCTTCGTCAGTTACTGTGTTTATTTCAACTACCTTGTAGGTTAGCATTGGATAAACCTTGAATTCATCTTTCTATAGTTATTGCATAATGCTGCTGATAGAGTCAAGAAAAGTTCTTTTATCCAGCCCCCTTGAGTTTAAAGATAAGCCAGTTCTTTTCGCCTGTATGAATCATGGCATATCTGCCTTTCAGTTTTTTCCCATTGAGGTTAAAGACCATCTTCCCTTTTTCCATTGACTCAAGCTCGTAATTTCCGTCATCCCATATCTCAACCATTCCTGCGCCGTATTGCCCTTCAGGTATAATCCCTTCAAAGTCAATGTAGTCCAGCGGGTGATCCTCCACAGCCACTGCAAGCCTTTTTATTCCGGCCTCCTCCGGCACGCCCTTGGGAACAGCCCAGCTTTTAAGAACCCTTTCCATCTCCAGGCGGAAATCAAAATGCAGATGCGTGGCTTTATGTTTGTGTATGACGAAACGAGGCATGGATTATGGCTAATATACTATCCATAAGAGCAAGTCAAGTATCTATTGCAACTTATTATAAGATGAAAGGCTTTACAAAAGGGAACGGCAAGAAAAAGCGTGGCATAGGGCTTGAGTTAGTGGTTTATTGATGGTGGGATGAATAAATCTTTTCCATCTTTTTCAGTGGCTCGGTTTGCCATGTCTGCTGGAATGTTTTGTTAAACGAGCCTGCCGTTGATTTACCCACCTTTTAAAAGATGCCTGGCTTTCCCCTGATGCCCTGCCGGCCAATAATCCCTCAATGCTTATGTCTTCGTCAATATCTTCCCAATGAATACCATGACCTCTCCCTATCAGCCTCCAGTTATTTCTCTCCTCCGGAGTAGCATACACTAAACGAGGGAACCATTCCAAAGGAACTGAAATTGTTCTTCCATCGCTCAGGTCTACACTCAAAGTATCTTTTGTTACACTTACATTCTCTGCTCTTGGGATTTCTATTTCAACAACCGAAATATTCATTCCATGCCTCCATTAGTTTTGAATGGTTTTCATTGATAATTTTGTGAATTTTACTGATTTCTATACGGCCAAATCCTCCGCTGCTCTGCAGCCTTACGGGGTCAAGCCAAAATTTGGCAATTTTATCATCACGTTCAGCGTGAATATGCCTGGGCTCCTCGCTATCCCCTGCATAAAAGAAAAACCGATATGGTCCAACTTTAAGTATCGTTGGCATTGTGCTTATAATATCATATTTCTATTATTTGTCTAATGTAAAAATCAGCACAAGATGTATCCATTTCTTGTAAGATAAAAGGCTCTGCGAGAGGATAAGGCAGAAAAGGCCGATCATAGCGCCTGAGTTAATGATGCATTGCTGTTGCAGTAAATAAATCTGATAATCATATAAAAGGCACCTCCCCTGCATACCAAGAACAAAAGATTCTTGATATGCTTGGGGAAAGAATTCCAATCCAACCCCAGGAGGCGCCTTATGAAATTGTATGCCGCAACGGATTTACA
>JACQEJ010000150.1 GCA_016200645.1 Deltaproteobacteria bacterium
GGTTTCTTTAATGCCGTTTTCGTCTCATGATGCGTTTCTGATTCTGCCGTATCAGTTTCAACAGGCATATTCACTATATTCAAACTATAATCTTCTTTGCCAAACTCACACCGTCCTAAAAGCATGTTAGGTATTTTCTTGACCGTGATATTGGGATAACGGTCTTTGCAGGCTTTTGAAAATGATTTACAGCAGATCAGCAAGCTCTCATCAGCCTGCATTTCTTCGTGGATTTTGTCCAGAAACTCTACGGTAATGAAATTAGTAGTAGTAAAGATATAATCCTTCTCAGTTGACTTGCCCTGCTTCCAGTAAACAGTTTCATCGCTTCGTCTTTGCTGTCATTTCTCCCCCACTGCCAACATCTTAATCAAGAAAAGATAATTATTTTGATTTTCTACAACCAGCAGCTCCGCCTCTATTTTTGTGTAACGGCTGACATGCCTTCCGCTATCTTCCTCAAGAGCAGGATATTTTCCGTATGTCCGGTCATCCGCGCGGTAATCTTGCCTTTTATAGGCCTTCCGAGAAGGTAGAGGTCTCCTGTGATGTCAAGTATCTTGTGGCGGGCAAATTCGTTGGTAAATCTCAAGGATGTATTTATTACCTTATCTTCGCCCACCAGCACCAGATTGGAGAGCCTTCCGCCCTTTGCCAGGCCCATCTCCTCCAATTTTCCATAATCCTTAACAGAGCCGTAGGTTCTGGCAGGGGCCACCTCTTTTTTAAAAACCTCAGGATCATCCAGGTTAAAACTCGCCTCCTGTTTTCCGATCGGCAGGGGATAGTCCATTAAAAATTGAATTGTAAGGGCTGGGGAAGGTTCTATGGATATATACCTCCCGCTTGAAGGACTGCCGACCGAATACATTTTGTCTATCACAATATCGTCCAGCGGCGCGTCCTGTTCCTCTATTCCGCCGTCTTCTATCATCTGGCAGAATTCCAGCGCCGAGCCGTCCATGATAGGCACCTCTCTATCTATCTTGATGAGCAGATTGGTTATCCTGTAGATGTGCATGACAGCCATGAGGTGCTCAATGGTCATAATGGAGGTATGCCCCCTCTTTAAGGTAGTTGCATAGTCTGTTGAAGATACATAATCAAGGTGCGCAGGTATCATCTCCTCGGACGACAGGCTTGTGAAAATAATCCCGCTGTTGGGCGGAAGGGGAGAGAGGATGATTCCTGTCTTCCCGCCGGAGTGAAGCCCCTGGCCGCCCATGACAATGCTTTTCTTTAGGGTTCGCTGGCGGCTGTGCGCGGCAACCCATCTATCTTCTAACTTTTGACCCCCGATAGAAACATTCGGGGGCAGGCTTCTGACCTCTGACTTCTGACTCGCTGACTCTTTGACTCTTTGACTCTTTGACTCACCCAATGCCCTTTTTACTGTTAATATCACGCCCTCAAGCGAGAGCGGTTTTTCTATATAATCATACGCGCCGAGCTTTATGGCCTTTACTGCCGCCTCAATATTTCCATGACCGGATATCATGATGATCGGAAGGCCTGAATATCTTGCCTTGATTGCCTTCAAAATTTCGGTGCCGTCCATGACCGGCATCCATATATCAAGGATAACAAGGTCAGGCAAATTTGAATGCAGCATCTTCAGCGCCGTCTGACCGTCATTGGCCAGGGTTACCTCAAATCCTTCATCCTTCAGCACATCGGAGAGAGACTGCCGGATGCTCTCTTCGTCGTCCACAACCAGTATTTTTTTTGCCGTTTGCATAATTTTAAGAACAGTCTAAAAGTCTATAAGTCTAAGAGCCTATAAGTTTAGAAACTTTTAGGCTTGTAGACTAATAACTTGTAGGCTGTCTCTATCCTTTCACCGGTAACTCTATAATAAATCTCGTCCCTCTCGGAATATTATCCTTCACCCTAATATATCCTCTGTGGTCGGCAATAATCTCGCTTGCAATGGCAAGGCCAAGCCCTGTGCCTGTTTTTTTCGTGGAAAAATAGGGTTCAAAGAGCCTGGGTTTATCCTCTTCCGATATTCCGCAGCCCGTGTCGGCAACCTCAACTTTTGCAATCTTATATCCATTATCATAAGAGGTTTCAATGATGATCATACCGCTCCCGTCAAGAGATGCAATAGAATTATCCAGAAGATTTATGATGACCCTTTTCATCTGGTCTCTGTCTACCTCCAGCATTGGGAGCTTTTCATCCAAACTTAAACTGAATGATATGTTTTTTGAGACGCCACGGTAAAGCGCTGCCGCTTCCTTTATAATATCGTTCATATTATTCGGCGCGGGATTGGCAGACGGCATTCTGGCGAAGTTTGAAAACTCATTCACCAGGGTCTTCAGCCCGTCTACCTGTCTTATGATGGTTCGGGTGCATTCGTCAAAAACCTGTCCATCCTCTCCGGCGAATCTGTCCCGATATTTTTTGCTTAACCTCTGGGCGGAAAGCTGTATCGGTGTAAGCGGATTTTTAACCTCATGGGCTATTCTCTGGGCAACCTCCTTCCATGCCATCATACGCTGGGTCTTCAGGAGATTGCTTAAGTCCTCAAGCACGGCAACCATACCGAGATAATTGCCGTCGTCATCCTTGAGTATGGTAAGATTCAGGAGGACGGGTATGGTTTTGCCTTTCAGGTCTATCCGTATCTGCCTTTCCAGATTGTCTATGCCGCTCTCTTTCATCTCAGCTATCATCGCATTCAGAAAATCTTCATCCTTTGGCCTTAAGATATCTCTATAGTTTTTACCAAACACCATCCCCTGGGTCAGCCCAAGAAGCTCCTCAGCAATCCTGTTTACGGTAGTTACCTTCCCATCCTTGTCAATGGAGACAACGCCTGCAGCCACATTGCTCAGGACTATCTCCATATATCTTCTTCTCTGCTCCAGCTCCGCATTGGTCTTTTTAAGGTCTATATTTGCCTCTTCTATCCTCGTCTTGGTTGCCTTTAAATCTCCGGTCATCTTGTTAAATGATTTTACCAGAACTCCAATCTCATCCTTTGCCTCTATGGCTATCTGATAATCCATGTTGCCGTTGGCAATCTCTGTTGTGCCGTAGGCAAGCTGCTGGATAGGAACTGTTATCTCCTTTGCCATATACCTGCCTATCCATATGGCGAAAAATACGATAACAAGGGTTATGATAAGGAGCGTTGTAAAATAGCTGGCCTTGAGCGGCGTTTTTAATATCTTGAGCTGTTTGTAACTTTCAAATGCCGTGGAAATCTCCTTCATCCTTGCAATGAGGCTTCTGGATATATAATAGTTGACAGCTACAACCCCCTGAGCTGATTTATGGTCGGCGGAAAAGACAGGGGCAATCCCCCGCACCACATCCCCGTTTTCAAGAGTTTGTATAAAACTTGCGGCATTCCCCTTGAAGGCGTCTGTAATGGTTTCGGTTGATATGTCAGGGACCATATTCTGGGTCACATGGTTTGCTATTACATAGCCAATCCTCTGTCTGCCGATAGAAAAAACCTCTATGCTGCTTACTCCGGTTTCCGCCATCATCTTTTCAAGGTATATCCGGAGCTTATCCTCATCCTGCGTTAATCCCTCCTCGGCAATCTTCATCCCTATTTGATGGGCATAGGAAACCATCTTGTCGGATGTATCCTTATAATAGTTTTGCCCGAGTTCCAGAGATTCCCGCAAAGAATCTTCCACTCTTATGCCAAACCAGCCTTCAATGCTTTTATTGATAAATCCGATGACTACAAAGAAGAGAAGAAAGGTCGGAATGATGGAAAGCCCCACAAATGCGGCAATAAGCCTTGTGCGAAGCCGTGAGCCGATAATCCTGCTGCGCCTTTCAAAAATAAGTTTCACAAAATTTCTCAAGATGAGAAAAACGAGCAGGATTAAGAGAATTATGTTTATGTTGATAAGGCCAAAGACAATGACATTCGTTGCGGCAGGCAGATTGCCGCCTATGCTTGCTATATGGCTTTCAATGTATGTTAACGCAAAGATAGCAGCAGCAGCAGCGACAATGATATACCATTCCCGTCTGCGCCTTTTATGTTCATCTTGTGATATGAGGTGTTCGGTCATATATGAGGTGTTCGGTCATAGGTTTAACACAGGCTAAAAGTCTACAAGTCTAAGAGTCTAAGAGTAAAAAACTTGTAGACTTGTAGGCTATTAGACTCTTAGGCTGCATTTACGGTGTAAACTCCTTTTCATACCAAGCGGTTTCGTAATTCCAGAAAGAAACAAAAAAGAGCATGTAATTAAGCGGAAAGGGGAGATTGACAGGATCCAGTGTAGCCTTTATTCTAATCTGGTATTGCTCCCCTTTTTTTAGCGCCGAAACCGGTTTAATGATGATAGCGTCGCCGCCTGCCATGATCTTTTTTGCCTGCTCAATCTCCTTAACCCGCATGGTGTTTTGCGGTTTCTCCTCCAGCGCAATCTCATACTCTTCTTTCAAGGTATCATACTTTACCGTATGCCTTAAGGTAAGAGAGTTAAGCTGCTCGTCGAACCACAAATTCCGTTTTCGGTAAAGCTCTATAAAGAAAGTAAAGGTAGTGGGTATGCCGCTTTTAATCCCCTCCTCTATCTCCTTTGTAAAGGCATTTCTTATCTCAAAAGATACCTGTATGTCATCCAAATTGTTGATTATAGCAACCTTGTCTACCGCAGGCTCCGTCAGATTCCCGCCAAAGGCGGGCGCACCCGTAAGAGAAAAAAGAGACACGGAGACAACTATTGCAAGGAATAGAACAACCCTGACCATAGGTATGTATGATACGCAAAACCATCAGGAAAAGCAAGCTGTTGGACAGTTAGGAAAGCATCCAAGATTTCGGCTTGAAATGAAGCCAAAAAATCTGCGGACGGCAGAGGCTCATATTGAAATTTTTCAGGACAAAACAATTTTTGCAGCGCTTCTTTCCCCGACCCCAGCGCCTTCGTATTTTGCTCTGCAAGGCAGATTTCCAGAGGCTTTGTTGCAGCACATTCATTGGGGTCTTGGCTCAGGGAAATTTTGATCCACATTGCCGTGCTATCTGCGCTGTGAAAATGGTTTTGCCCTGAAAAATTTTAATATGAGCCTCCAAACCTTAGACCGAAATCTTGGATGCTTACGACAGTTAGGAAAGAGATAAAGTTTTAGGGCGGGGGGTGCAACCTTAATCTTTCCATCGCTTCCATGGCAGCCTTTTGCTCCGCCTCTTTTTTGCTCTTCCCCCTCCCTTTTCCGAACACTTTATCGTAAATCAAAACCTCCACCTCAAAGATCTTATCATGCTCTGGACCTATGTCGCTGATCAGCTGATATTTTGGGGAAATCTTAAAAAGTTCCTGGGTCTCTTCCTGCAATTCTGTTTTATAATCCCTGGCAATCTCCGCAACAGATACCTCCTGTATCAGAGAAGAAAACTGCCCTGCCACAAGAGAAAACGCCTTTGCAAACCCGCCGTCCAGATATACTGCTGCGATAACTGCCTCATAGGCATCAGCAAGGATAGAGGCTTTATCTCTGCCGCCGGTAAGCTCTTCGCCCTTTCCAAGGAGTATGTACTTTCCCAGCTCTATATCTCTCGCAAGCTGCGCCAGTATGCTTTCATTCACCAGCCGCGCCCTGAATTTGGAAAGCCTCCCCTCATCGGCATCGGGAAATTTCTCGAGCAGGAGATGGCTGATAACCGTAGAAAGGATTGCGTCACCCAGGAATTCAAACCTTTCATTGCTTTCCACATCCTGCGCTGTTTTTTCATTGATAAAAGACCGGTGGATGAGGGCCTGTTCAAGGATACGAATATCATTGAAAGCGCATGAAAGCCTTGCGGCAAGGCCTTCCAATTCTTTTTTATCGGCCAATTGCATAACCTATCATCCTGTCTCCGTTAATCTCACTGCCTACAATATCCATTTCAATGTTTTTACGAACGTTGCGGTTTTTTATAAGAAAGGGAATATAATTCCTCGCCCTGCCGGCCGGAAGCCCGGTCTCTTTATCCCGCGATGTCTCAATGAGAACCGAGGCCTTCTTGCCGATAAATCTTTCATAAAAAATCTTTCTCTTTATCTTGTCCAGAGCCCTGATCCGTTCGCATCGCCCCTTTACAATTCTGGAATCTATCTGTCCGGAAAAACCTGCTGCGGCGGTGCCTTTTCTTCTTGAATAGGGAAAGATATGCATATACGCAATGGGCAGCCTTTCAAGAAGGTTATAGGTATTCAAAAATTCCCTTTCGCCCTCTCCCGGAAAGCCGACAATCACATCAACGCCTACGGAGATATCAGGGACTGTTTTTACTATCTCTTCTATCCTTTCTGCAAACAGCTTTCCTGTATACCGCCTGTTCATCTTCTGTAAAATATTGTCATCCCCGCTCTGGAGCGGCAGATGAAGATGATTGCAGATGCCTTTGGCATTGGCCATTATCTCTATCAATTCATCTGACACTTCATCAGGGTCTAATGAGCTGATTCTGAACCTGCATGGATAATCTCTTTCATCAATTGCCTTTACAAGACCGGCAATATCGGTTTTTGAATCTACATCAAATCCATAGGCCCCCAGATGTATGCCGGTAAGGATAATCTCTTTATACCCGTTTGCAACAAGGCCGTCTATCTCCTGAAGAATATCAGATATCGGCAGGCTTCTTGAAACACCCCTGGCCTTCGGAATAATACAGTACGAGCATGAGTTGTTGCATCCATCCTGAACCTTGAGATATGCCCTGGTCCTGCCCGTAGAGCCTTTTGCCCGCAAGGATAACGGTTTGTCTTTTCCTGCCTCGCTGATATCTATCTTCGGCTGTTTTTTCTTTCCTTCAAGGATGTATCCAAGTATCCTTTCCTTTTCTGGATTGCCGACTACATAGTCAACGCCATCTATGCCTGCCACCTCCTGTGCAGCAACCTGCGCATAGCAGCCGGTAACCAGAATAACAGCGTCAGGATTGGCAGACCGCGCCCTTCGTATAAGCTGGCGCGACTGATAATCCGCCTTGCCGGTAACCGTGCAGGTATTTATGATATAAACATCCGCAATCTCGGAAATTGCGGCCATATTCAAATTATTTTCTTTGAGCATGGCCGCAATTGCGGCTGAATCATATTGATTGGACTTGCAGCCCAGGGTAGCAATGGAAACCCGCAACTCGTTCCTCATAACTGTCTCTCTATCCACCCCCCTCCGACAACCTCATCGTCTTTATAAAATACCACTGCCTGACCGGGTGTTACGGACTTCTCAGGCCTTTTAAAGCGCACCTCAACCCTGCCGCCGGCCAATGGCGTGACAACTGCTGCAGCGCCTTTATGCCTATATCTTATTTTTGCCAAAACTTCCATTTCAGCATCAAAAGATAAAATCCCAATCCAGTTAGTCTCTTTTGCAACAAGGGCCTTTGAAAACAACCCTTCTTCATGGCCGACTACAAGCTGATTGTTTGCTGCATCTATCTTCAACACATAAAGAGGCTCCCTTCGTGACACGCCAATACCCTTTCTCTGACCAATTGTGTATTTGTAAAGCCCGTTATGCATACCGAGGATGTTCCCGTTTAAATCAACTATCTCACCCTTTGCATCCGTACTATAACCCGCATATTTAGCTACAAACGATGGATAATCCTCAGGCGCAAAGCATATCTCCTGGCTGTCTTTTTTCTCTGCAACATTCAGGCAAAACTTTTTCGCAAGTTTCCGCACTTCTTCTTTTGTCAGGTCGCCGAGGGGAAAGATAATTCTGGCAAGCTGTTTCTGCGTCATTGTAAAAAGAAAATACGACTGATCCTTAGAAGCGTCCCTCCCTCTTAAAAGCAGATACCGGCATCTATGATTATCATATACAACCCTTGCGTAATGCCCTGTTGCGAGAAAATCCGCCTCAAGCTCCTGCGCCCTTTTCAAAAGCGCCTCAAATTTCAAAACCTGATTGCATTTAAGGCACGGATTAGGCGTTTCACCCTTGAGATAGCCGTCTACAAAATAGTCCACAACAGATTTTGAAAATGCCTCCTCAAAATTGACCACATAAAACGGAATATCTAACTTATCCGCAACCCTTCTCGCATCATAGAGGTCATCCAGAGAGCAGCAGCTTCCTGGCCTATCCCTTTCTCCCTCAGTATAATCCCAGAGCTGCATGGATATGCCAATCACATCATAGCCCTGCTCTTTTAAAAGGGCTGCAGCAACAGATGAATCTACTCCACCGCTCATGGCAACAACGACACGCTTTGGTTTGTTATCTGCATGAAATTTATTCATACTAAAAAAATGGCGGACTTAAGCCCGCCAGATATAATCCGATATTCATAAAATTATTTACCAAAACTTTCTATAAATGAAATAGGATCATTTTTTAACCAGTTGTAAGTTTTATAGGGGTATCTATATTGCCCTAAAAGGTCGCTCATCTCTTTGTCAAAATCAATACTCCCTTCTCTATGGGCAATAAATGCATGCCTTTTCACTCCAATACTGATTCCCAGTTCTAAAATCACATTCAGGTTTTTGTCCGGTTTGCCTTTTTTCTTATAGCCTGTTAAATCAAATATACAAAATTTAGATTTCCGAATTTTTTTAATAATATCTTTCAACACTATTTGATCAAGACGGCTTGTATCGGCATAGAGAGGTTTATACAGCGAGTTTTTCAGTGCGATAGAGATTGTATGTCTAAATTTGGATTTAAGTCCGCCTCTTTTGGTGTAATCATGGCCGATAAAGGCATACTGTGTCATCTTGCCCTTATCTATATGCCGCACGCGCCGTTTCCTGCCTTGCTAGATACTTTTCAATAAATTGAACACCACGGCCGGTAATTTTATAAAACATCTCATGCGGTAAAGGTATCGGTTTAATTAGTTTATCTTCACTTAAAATATTGCATATATCATTTACCCGTTTCTCGCTTAGTACCGCAGCATGAGATAATTTTTTTAAACCCATAGGGACATCTTTAATATTAAAAATATTGTCGTGAAACTGATAAAGTTGATACAATACAGCATCCTTATCTATCTCGGTTTCGTTCTTTTCATATAACTCTCTGCCAATGACCGTACGATAAATAAACATAGTGCATGCCTCCTTCCCTTTCCAGAAGAATTATATACCATATCCATTTAAGAAAACAATAAATACTGGCGATAGGCTATGGGCTATGGGTTATGGGTTTTCCTATAGCCTCTTGCCCATTGCCTATAGCCGATTATTTTGCATGTTTCTTCTTATAATCCTCTATCGCCGCATGGAGCGCATCTGCTGCAAGGTTTGAGCAGTGCTGTTTGACAGGAGGCAATCCGCCCAGGGCCTCGGCAACGGTTGCGTTGGATATCGCCTCGGCCTCATTCAGGTTTTTTCCTTTTACGAGTTCGGTGACCATTGAACTCGTCGCAATCGCCGCGCCGCACCCGAAGGTTTTGAACTTGACATCTTTTATCACATTGCCTTCTATTTTGACACTGAGCTTCATGATATCCCCGCATGCAGGATTTCCCACCGTGCCGACGCCATCGGCATTCTCAATCTCTCCCACATTTCTCGGATTGCTAAAATGATCCATCACTTTTTCGCTATACATATAAATCTCCTTTCTAGAATACAGGCTATAGGCGATAGGCTATGGGCTATAGACCTTCCGATGTTTTCCTATCACCTATTGCCCCTTGCCTCTCGTCTGCCTTTAAATTAGTGGCTGCAAGAACCGCTTTCGCTGAAAGTTATATTCGCTGCCTGCTTGGCAGCGGTGGAATAAAGAGGCGACATGCTCCTCATTCTTTCAACGATTGCCGGCAGCGCCTCTATCACATAATCAATATCCTCTGCGCTGTTTCCTCTCCCCAGACTGAATCTTACGGAACCGTGGGCCGACTCCATGGGAACGCCCATGGCCAGCAGCACATGGGACGGCTCCAGAGTCCCGGATGTGCATGCAGAGCCGGATGAGGCAGCTACCCCCTTCATGTCAAGATTCAGAAGCAGCGATTCTCCTTCCACAAACTCAAAGCTTAAATTTACTGTGTTGGGGATTCTCCTGGTTGGATGGCCGTTCAGGCGCACATAGGGTATTTTTTCCCTCAGACCATTCTCGAGCCTATCCCGCAGGGCCGTGATGTGTTTTGTCTCCTCCGCCATGTCTCTTAAGGCAATCTCGCACGCCTTGCCCAGGGCAGCAATGCCGGCGGTATTCTCAGTGCCTCCCCTTCTGTTTCTCTCCTGATGGCCGCCGTGAATCAAGGGAACCAGCCTTACCCCCCTCTTGACATACACTGCTGCCACGCCTTTCGGCGCATAGATTTTGTGGCCTGAAAGGGTCAATAAATCCACATTGAGCTTTTTTACATCTATAGGAACCTTTCCAACACCCTGCACCGCATCGGTATGGAAAAGGATATTATGCTCTTTTGCAATTTTCCCTATCTCATCAATCGGGAATATTACCCCTGTCTCATTGTTGGCAAACATTATTGTGATGAGTATGGTCTTTGAAGTTATTGCCCTTTTAAGCTGTTCCAGATCAAGCATCCCCTGGCTGTCCACATCAAGAAAGGTCACATCAAAGCCTGTCTTTGCCAGGTATTTGCATGCCCCTAGCACCGCAGGGTGCTCCACCTTTGTGGTAATGATATGGTTGCCTTTATCCCTCTTTGATTCAGCAATGCCCTTTATCGCAAGGTTATCTCCCTCTGAGCCGCAGCTCGTAAATATAATCTCGCTTACATCGCAGTTCAAAAGCTTTGCCGCCTTTTCCCGTGCCTCATCAATCGCCTTTCTCGGATTCCTGCCTGCCCAGTGGATGCTTGACGGATTCCCAAACTCATCCTTCAAATAGGGAAGCATGGCATCAAAGACCTCAGGATGAACCGCCGTTGTGGCATTATTATCAAGATAGATTTTTTTCAAAACAACCTCCTGATTTATAGTAGAACTTGTTGAGCCTTGTGCATCTCGAAGGATCTTCATCAAGACACGGCACCGGATTTAATGACTCCTCAACCACGGTTATCACTTCTCCTACCTTTATCTCGCCGGCAGGTCTTGCAAGAACATATCCGCCTCCTGGCCCCCGGACACTCTTGACAATATTACCCTTCCGCAGTTTGACAAAAAGCTGCTCCAGATAAGGCAGCGATATGTCTTCGCTGTCAGAAATCTCCTTGAGCGTTATAGGCCCGCCGTTTGTATGGCAAACGAGGCTGACCATCGCCCTTACTGCATATTGCCCTTTTGTAGATAACCTCATAATAACACTTTTAAAACTCCGGCACAGAATACTGTCAAAAATAAATATCGGTAAATTCTAATATACCTTAATTATTTTGTCAAGTATTTTGAAACATGCCTTCTCTTCTCCTATTCTATGTTCGTTAAATGCCTCTAAAATCTCCATCACTAATCCCTTCGGAAGTCTCTTGTGTAATTGTATCCCCATGATCTCACACCCTTCCTTTCTCCAAATCCTTCCAGTAGTCTTCGTCCAGCAAAATCACATGATAAAAGGTATGCCCGCATTTCGGACAACGGAGATTGTATCTCTTTCCATTTACCGGAGAACCTATCTTGAGCTTTACCTGACATTTTTCACACGGCACAAGATAATCCTGAACCATTTTGCCTTTAAACTCCACTTCCTTTGAGCCGCAGTTATAACAGCTTTCTATGACAAAATTAGGCTGCACCCCTTTGGGCTCTTTTTCTTTTACAAGGACACTATCCACAAGGCTTCCGTCTCTGTTGTATGTGCATACAAACTTGAGCGGATTCTCGCCCTTGAATTGCCCTTTAAATCTCTCGCTGTTTCCGCATGTCTTGCAGACCGGCATAATTTTAAATACAGGCTATGGGCTATGGGCAATAGGCGATAGGAAAAACCTATAACCTATAGCCTCTTGCCTATCGCCTGTCTTCATACTGCAAACCTGAAATGAATAATATCTCCGTCTTTCACAATATAATCTTTTCCTTCCAGCCTCATTAACCCTTT
>JACQEJ010000028.1 GCA_016200645.1 Deltaproteobacteria bacterium
CCTCTATTACCTGCTTTACTGCCTCCTGCCGAAACTCCTTTGTGTACCTTCCATACGGTAACCTTTCCATCTGAACACCTCCAGTAAGTTATTTTACCTCATCTTCTGGTTTTGGTGTCCACTTTTTCTATCCTAGATCATTCTCATCGCTTATCTGCACAAAACAACTGCCGCTTTCATGGAGGAGTTCTTTGGCAAGAAGAAGTCTTTCCCGAAGATAAGTCAGATAGCTATGGATGCCGAGTTCCCATATATCACGGAACGCCTGAATCATCTCCGGCTCTGCTGGAATGTCGGCGTCGTTGCCGTCTTTGACATCCCGCTTATTCACAAACGGCTGAAAATTTGAGTTATATTTAATCCCATACGGCGGGTCTATGTAAATCATCTGCACCTTGCCTGCCATGCCTTCTTTCTTTAAGAGGCTGTTCATAACAAGAAGCGAATCGCCTGCAATCAAACGGTTCGTCCAGTCCTGCTCATGACGGTAAAAATCAATGGCTTTATTAAGCGGCGGGTCATTATCAGGCTGTTCAAAAAGAGAAGGCTGTTTTGGTTTGGTATCTTCTTTTAAGAAAGACTTGATAATCCTCTTCGGGTCAATCCGTTCATGGATATGCAGGCTAACATTCTGAACTTCAAACTCCATCCCTTCCGTTTTCCCCGCCCATGAGAGATACGGGTCAATATGAGGGTCATGCTGATATTTCGTCCTTCCGTTTAACTTGTCCGTTGCGCTTGAAACCAGCCCAACCGGCGGATTATTCTTCCGCTTCTTGCCCTTGTGGGAATAAGATTCAACAGAAATTTCCTTGCCCTTTTTTTGTCTTTTTACCGCCATAAGTTTGAAACTCCTGCAAAAATAAGTGCAGAATATGAAACAAATAAAATCTTATATACCATATTAATCTCTCCTTGGCTTTGCTTCTTTAGCTATCTCAACAATAGCATCAAGTTTTTCAGTAATCTCAGGGTCAATTTTATCCTTTGGAACCAGACGGGCAAGAACATGGTAATCTGATTTTTTGATAAGATTCGGCAGACCTAATTTTTCAAAATATTTATCAAATAAGGGATCAAGAAACTCATCGGTTGCTTTGACATCCGGAGACCACGGTTCAATTTTTTTCAGTGTTTTTAAGGCAGAGGCAACTTCTGTAATTGATTCCTTCATTGCATTAAGCCGCCGCCCTGCTTCGGCACTTCCAAAAAGATCGTCCGTTAAATCATGTTTTGCATAGGCTAAAAGCACTTCTTCCATGCAAAGATAATTTTCCAGTTCTCTCCTTTTCCATTGGAGACCTTCTGCGCCCATGTCATCTGGCACAGGTCTTTCAAGACGGTCAAAAATTGCAATTCCAACTAAATCATCTTTTGCATATTTCAACCCCCAGAAATGCTTTTTTGCATCGTTTGGCTGATTTTGGACATAATGAACAAAAGGTTTTGCAAGGGCATCTATTGCTTCTTTATGCTCTAATATTTCTGCAAATGCCTTTAATATTGCAAGGTCGGTTGCGCCTTCAAGATACAATACCCATCCTGTTTCTTCTGCCAGATAGTAATGGTCAAATCCGATTTCTTTAAGCGATTTTAAAACCTGACTGCCTCTGTCATCAATCCTGTGAGGCTTGCCAACAAAGGCGATAACCACATCACGGTCAGCGGCTTCGTTAAGCACAACTTCCGAATGACTGGCTGCAATAATCTGAGAGCCTTTTTCCTCTGCTATATCTGTTATCAATTGATATGTCTGCCTCTGGCGGAGAACTTCAAGATGTGCATCAGGCTCATCCAGCAATAAAACAGTGTTAGGATTTGCATAAAGATGTGCAAGCAGAAGCAGTGTTTGCTGAAGACCCCTGCCTGATGAAGACAAATCAAATTGTTTGCCGCTTTGCTCTTTATAAGACATCCTTATCTCACCGCGTTCCTTAATATATTGCGGCGGCAGAAGTTCAATGCCAAAAAGCTTCTTAACCTGGCCGGTCAATTCCTGCCAGTCTGAATTGGAATTTGATTTATCATAAATCTGAAAACATAAATTTCGTAATACCTGCGCTGTCTGTCCTTCTCCCAAAAGGACATTGAGTCTGCCGGGTTCTAATTTAGGCTCTACAGCGGCCAGACCGGACATAGGCGGAAGGAACGCAATTTTTACTTCATTTGCCTCATCAGGAATTTCTGTAAATTTTGCCTCTTTTACAGGTTTTTCCTCAAATCCTGCCTTGCGTGTCGGCCTGCAAATACACGATTCTTCACCGCTATAGTCAAATTCAATTCCACAAGACCACCTTTTATCGTTTGTCACGCCTTCAACTGTTACATCTATCCGAATATTTCTAGTTCGTTTTTGTTCTATATCTCTTGTTCTTGTATGCAAATCTGTCCACAAGAGATTAAGATTGGGCACAGGAATGGATATCATCTCAAGCCTGTTTATAGCAACACCTGGACGCTTTTCAGGAGAGGCTTTCCCCTCCCTCTTTGCATTCCATTGTCTAATCCCAATATCCCATAATGCAAGAGCCTGCAACGCAGATGTTTTACCGCTATTGTTAGGTCCTATTAAAACAACTGTCTTGCCGAGTTCAATATCAATATCGTCAAGCTTCTTAAAATTTCGCACTTTAATTCGGGTCAGCATTTTAAACCTCCTTAAAATTTATAAGCAGTAACAGCGACCATTATTCTGTTATCCTCATCACAAATTTATGCTCAACACATACTCCTGCTGATAAAAGAGCGTATTCCCCGCTTCCAGCCGAGTTGCATCAGCCTTTCAACGACCTTCAAGTCGGTGTCTGTGGCTTCGTTTGTTTTTGGCATATTATCAACTTTCTGTTTCATCTCAAAAACCTATCTTTTTTCTTTTTGGTTCAGGCGATGTCATTAACTGGCGGATAGCATCAAAGACAATTTTGAACTGTGAATCGTATTTCTTTTCCATTGCATTGAGTTTGCGGGCAAGGCCTTTATGGGCTGCCAGCATCTCGCGTAGTTTCACAAATGCCCGCATTATAGATATGTTCACCCGAATTGCTCTTTTACTGCGGAGAATACTTGAAAGCATGGCAACGCCCTGCTCGGTAAGTGCATAGGGATTTGCGCGACGCAAACCGCCCCAACTTGAAGTCACAATTTGTGATTTCAAGTTATAGAACTCTGTATCATTCAACTGAAACATAAAGTCAGATGGAAATCGGTCAATATTCCTCTTTACAGCCTGCACTAAAACTCTCGGTTCAACCTCGTAAAGTTCTGCAAGATCGGTGCTTAACATTACCTTATGACCACGGATTATATATATTTTCCTCTCTATCACTTCCTGTTGGATTACAATTTCCATATTACTCTCCCCGCTTCCCGTATTTTTTAACGATAATAAATATCCGGGGTGTCCATCCTACGCATCCCACGGATAAACATAAAACTCGCTTTTTGGTTTGCCGTTTAAACCGATAACTTTGTATTTGTTTATGCCGTAATGCTTATTAAAATACTGCACCGCTGTGGGATTAAACTGTTCAAAATTCAATTTCACTTCTATCGGCAGTATGGAGTTCTTGATTTTTAATATAAAATCTATTTCTTTTTTGTCCTTTGTCCGCCAGTAAAAGATTACTTCATGGGTATATTTTTTTACGATTTCGGCAAAGATTCCTGTTTCAAATACATTGCCGATTAGCTCTTTTTGCAATCCCTTCAACCAAAGCATCTGCATGAGCCCTGTATCGTAAAAATATATCTTGGGCAGTTTGAAGAGTTCCGAACGAATATTTTTGCTGAATGGTTTGACTAATTTGATGATATAGGTGTTTTCCATGATGAACAGGTATTTCTCTATGGTCTGTTTTGCTATTTTTGTGGTATTGGAAAGTTCTGCGACATTCAACTGTTGGCCGCTCTGCGAGGCAAGGGTTTCCAGCAATTTGTTGAATTTGTCAATATCTTTAATGTCTGCGAGGTCTCTGATGTCTTTCTTAACATAGGTGTCAATAATCTGCTGCAAGTATTTTTCCTTCTTGTCAATCTCCGGGGTGAGAACAATCTTCGGATAACCGCCATAAAGGGTATATTCTTTAAACAGCATTCTAAGATCATCTATTTTTTTGGAGGTATATGCCATGCCTTCTTGAAAGTGGTGCTGCCTGAACAGCAAAAACTCTCTGAAGGAAAGATTGAAGATTTCAAAATTCACAGTCCTGCCGACCAGGGAATCCTTGAATTTGCTTTTTATGGCAAAACTGGATGAGCCTGAAACAATGAGTTTGATATTTTTATGAAGGTCTGCCGTCAGTTTAAGGAATGATGATGGGTCAGATAGATATTGAATCTCATCAATAAAAACAAAGGTCTTTCTTTTTCTGCCCTGGGATAGCAGTCCTTCTTCCTTAAGATGCTTGATGAATTCCGCCACGCCTGTGTCCAATATTCTTACAAATCTGGAATCTTCAAGGTCAATAAAATAGGCGTCCTCTCCCCGCTTTTTCAGATAGTCTTCTATATAATAAAGGATAGTTGTCTTGCCAACCTGACGCGCCCCGTGTAAAACAATAATATCATCCGTATGCAGGTATTTTTTGATCTCATCAAAAACTATTCTTTTAAGAATCGTCTCCATATAATACCTTTATTGCATTTGACTTTACTTTATATCGGATATAAAGTAAAGTCAAGATTATAAGGTTTCCTTCATTGCAAGAAGAAAGGCGTTTGCCTTTAGCATGGTCTCTTCATATTCATCTTCCGGATTAGAATCAGCGACAATCCCGCCTCCAACATTCAGATATAGGCTCTTGTCTTTTAAGACAGCAGTTCTTATGGCCATGGATAAATCCATGTTGCCGCAGAAATCTATATATCCGATTGCGCCTGTGTATATGCCGCGGGGGGTCGGCTCTATCTCTTCTATTATTTCCATTGCGCGTATTTTGGGGGCGCCGGTTACAGAGCCGCCGGGAAAGAGAGCCTTTATGCAATCTGCACGGCCGGTATTGTCCCGTATCTTTCCTTTAACAGTGGACACCATGTGATGAAGCGTGGCGTATGTGAATACCTTTTGCAAAGGCCGCACCTTTATTGAACCGTAATCGCAAATCTTTCCCAGGTCATTCCTCTCTAAATCCACAATCATTATGTGCTCTGAAAGTTCCTTGCCGCTTAGTTTAAGTTCGTTGGCAAAAGCTGTATCCTCTTGCGGGTTTTTACCCCGCGGCCTTGTGCCTTTTATCGGACTTGTTTCTACAATGCCATTGCTTACCTTTAGCAGCCTTTCCGGCGAGTTGGATATTATTTGAAAGTCTCCGTAATTAAGAAACGCACCAAACCGGACAGGGTTTATTTTTCTCAACTTTGAATAAAGGGCAAGCGGATCAGAGTGGAAATCTACGGTAAGCCTTTGAGATATATTTGCCTGATATATATCTCCTGATGCAATATATCTTTGCACGCGTTTAATTGCATTCATATAACCATTTTTGGTAAAATTTGATTTAATGCTGCTCATACTGAAACCTGAAGTAGAGAGGCATTGCAATGCGTCTCTACGGCTGAAGGATGAAGGTTGGTTTATCATATTAAAGAATTGTTTCATCTTTTGTTTGGCCAGCAGCTTTTTCATTCTGTTGTCTTTTTCCGGAAGACCGGAGGCAAGGACATATCCCTTATTTATCTTGTGGTCATATGCAAAAATGGTATCATATAAACCTAAAATAGCGTCAGGGATGTTCAGTTTGTCGTCGTGTTTTCTTGGAAGCTGCTCCAGTTGGTTTTTTAGCTCATATCCCAAATAGCCGACTGCGCCGCCGCTAAACGGAATGCGGAATGCCGGGCGCCTACGCAGTTGGCGCGGAATGCGGAAATCATTGAGGAGAGAAGCAAGGGCAGAAAAAATATCATCCGTTACAATTCTGCGAGTGGAACCTTGAATGATTTCCACTTTGTTGTTTTGCGCCTTTATTGAAATAAATGGGTTTGCGCCTGCAAATGAATATCTGCCGCAATCGCAGCTATCCAGCAAAAATGGATGCGGCTCTGAATATAACCTGCAAAATGCATCCATTGGATTTAAATTGCACGGCTCTATCAACATAAGCAATAGCTTATAATCTTTTTGCAATAGGGTCAAGGAGAAGCGATTTGATTAAATTTTTAAATAATACATGCCCACGAATATCTCTATCGGGGATCGGACTAAAAACAAAACTCCTGATAATGATGCTTGCCCTCTGCATTACATCCATCGGGCTGCTGTTTATTCTGTATCAGATAGCGGAAAAGAAATTGATAACATCAGTAAAAAAATATACCGAGGAGCTTTCATCCGCCATTCAGATAAGCGTAGAACAAATGACAGCGGAAGATGGAGAAGGGAACGAGGAGACGCTGAAGGAATATGTGAGCCAGTTTAAAAAAAAGGGGGTGAGGGAGATTTCTATTCTTAATAACGGAATGGAGGTAATCGCCAGTTCTAATCCCAAGAAAATAGGACAGGTAATTGACGCAAAAACAAAGCGGGGCGCCCATCCGCATGATGGGTCGGGAAGCCCCGAGGTTGCTCATGGAGACAGCGCCGCATCGGAAAGCCAACGGAGTTACGACATTATTCTGCCTGTAGTGGTTGGCTATGAACAGCTTGGCTATATTCATATATCAATGAGATTTGATGATTTTGCGAACCTCCTGCGGGCGAATAACCAAAAAAGGCTTATAGCTACAAGCATTGTCTTTGGCATAGGCATAGCTGTTTCTATCTTCCTCTCCATAAAGTATGTGAAACCGATTAATAATCTGGCACAGGCAACGCAGCGGATTGCGGCAGGCGATCTTCAGGAGATTCCTGAAACTAATGCAAGGGATGAGATAGGCGATCTGACAAGAAACTTTAATGAAATGGTAAAGGGGTTGAGGGAAAACAAAAGATTGGAAGAACGGCTTATGGCAGCCGAGCATCTTTCTAAGATAGGGCAGCTTGCATCCGGCATAGCCCATGAAATAAGAAATCCGTTGAACTTTATAAACTTAAGCATAGACCATTTGAGAAAAGAATATCAACCGGAGGACCATAAAAAAGCAGAAGAATTACACAGCATGGTATTAAGCATAAAGACAGAGATTAGCAGGCTCAACAGTATGATCGGCAATTTTCTTGATTACGGCAAGCCGCTCACATTAAAGCTGGAAAAGGTTTTTGTTGAAGATATAATCAAAGAGGCGCTTGCCATTGCCGAGCATATGATTCGTGAACAAAAGCTGGAATTAAAAACAGATTATTCAAAAGACATTCCAGCCATAATCCTTGACATACAGCAGATAAAGGCCTGCTTTCTGAATATCATATTAAATGCAATTCAGGCAATGCCGTGCGGCGGAAGGCTGTCAGTAACCACTTCTCATACTTCTGGATTTGCGGTGGTAAAGATAGAAGACACAGGGGATGGGATTGCAGAGGAGCATCTGGCAAAGGTTTTTGAGCCGTATTTCACAACCAAAACTGCCGGAATCGGATTGGGGCTTGCCCTCACAAAAAGGGTTATAGAAGAACATAAAGGAAGGATTGACATAGAGAGCAAGCATGGAGATGGCGCTATTGTCTCTGTAGAGCTTCCTGTAGCGCCGCTGTAGTTAGCCTGCGTAGTGGAAAAATTGCGCCCCATGAGAATTAGGTGAAAAATCAAGGCCTGGAGGTCTTGTGAAAAAAGAAATAATAATCACTGATAGGGCGCCTGGGGCAATAGGGCCGTATTCGCAGGCCATAAAGGCAAATGGCTTTATTTTTGTTTCGGGCCAGATACCTATAGATCCGGATACCAATGACCTGGTAAAAGGGGATATTGCGGAGCAGACGAGCCGTGTTCTAAAAAATATAAAAAATATCCTCGAGGCTGCAGGGAGCAGCCTTGAAAGTGTAATCAAGACAACGGTATATCTGAAGGATTTACAAAAATTTGGAGATATGAACCAGGTATACAGCGAGTTTTTTACCGCGTCTTTTCCGGCAAGGGCAACAGTCGAGGTCAGCAATCTGCCAAAGGGCGCTGACATTGAAATAGATGCAATAGCAGTGACTAAAGGATGAGGTTAAGGTTGAGGTCGAGATTACAAAGCGCTATAAAGAAAAATTATCTTAATCTTAACCTTGGCCTTAACCTTAAGTTTTATGCTGCCTTTGTTATAGCGCCTGACCTTATACATCGGGTGCAGACACGCATCCTTTTGGTTTGCCCCTTGTAAACAGTCCTGACCGTTTGAAGATTCGGATTTCTGCGCCTCCTGGTCTTGTTATTTGCATGGCTTACACTGTTTCCAAAATCAGGGCCTTTACCGCATATTTCACAAACCATTGACATATCTATAACCTCCGTAGAATAATAGAAGTTCACTTTTTTAACATATCTTAAGATTGATTGCAAGAATTTTTATAAAAATTTTTATAAAAAACGTATGCAAAGGCAGGATTAAAATGACCATAAAAAAAGGCATCCTCAGTATATGCTCAACACTCCTATTTGCAATAATAGCCTTCATGTATCTGGATTTCGCAAACAAGACCGGTGCATATGAACAATATGCTGGTGGAGCGGATGCAATTGTTGTGCTTACAGGCGGACGGGGGAGGATTGATCAAGGTCTTAATCTCTTGGCTAACGGCAGGGCAGGTCGTCTCATCATTGCCGGCGTTGATAAGGACGCAAATCTTGAATCTATTTTCTTTAAAAAGGCTGACAAACTTGATACGAAAAAAATTATATTGGAAAAAGGGTCCACAAGCACCTATGAAAACGCCCTGGAGGTAAAAAAAATTGTTGAAGCCATGAATATAAAATCAATAATCCTTTTAACTTCATACTATCACATGAAAAGAGCATCCTATATCTTTAGCCGCATGTTGCCATCCCGGGTAACGATACATCTTTACCCTGTCTCAACTCAGAATTTTGACGAAAAAGCATGGTGGAAGGGAGAGGGGCCTGTGCTGCTTGCCGGGGAGTTTTTAAAGTTATACTGGTATAGGTTATGGATATAGAAACGGTAGGGGCATGACATGTCATGCCCCTACTCAGGGCGGGTTTCAATCTTCCGGCAGTTTATATCCTTTGCCAGCAAACTGGATATTTGCAGGGTCATTGCATCTTGGCGGAGATACTGCATGAACACCGCCGCATTTTGGGCATTTGGCCACAAAGGTTTTCATAGAAAACCTTTCTCTGCACCCCTGACAGATGGCATCCAAGCCGCCATCCGGTATCGGCGCATTCCTTACAGCCCCTCCATGCGCATTATAGACAAACTCCACTAACTCTAAACCTTCAGAAAAAGGTCCAGCCCCTGTAGAACAGCTTCCACAGCCACCCATTTTCAAAACCTCCTGTTGATTTAAATTTTCCATATTTTAACGCATGTCTTCTTAAAAATCAAAATATTTTTCATTCTTTTCATTCTGAATAAAGATTCTGAATAAAGATTTTTCTTGAGTAATCATGGGAACAGATTTAAAATACAACCATCAATGAGCTTGCTTCCAGGGCATGTAAGGGTAAAGGAGATGACAGCATGAATGATACTACTAAGGAAATATTCCTCTATGCATTAACATTTATAGGCTTGCTTGCAGTGATATTTGTTGGAGGGAGGTATGTGCAACGGCTTCCTTCTCATATAAAAAAGAAGATAAACCAGATAAGTTTTGGCGTCGCGGCAGCCAGCGGGATTCTACTCTATATATTCCATTACGCAGTCCTTCTGTATCTGTTCCTCGTCTCCCTTGTATGTTTTTTCCTCTTTTTCAATTATAAAGAAGAGGGGTAGTCGCTTCGCTCCATTGAAAAATGCAAATTGTAAATTGCAAAATTTAGAGCCTGTTCTTTTAAATTTGCAATTTGCAATTTGCAATTATTTAATCTATCCCTTCCACTTCAATTCCGTTATTTTTCAGCAATTGCGCTGTGATACCCATGCCATTGATGATTTCGCCATTTCTATAAATAAGCCGCACGCCGCAGGAAGGACTCTTTTCTTTCAGTAAAGCCTTTTTTGCGCCAAGGAGTCTGACGATCTTTAAGACCTCGTCGGCGCCATGTATAAATTCTTTCGTTACATCCTTGCCGGTGATGTCAATGACAACTCCCCCCGCCCCCCTCTTTGATAAAGAGGGGGAGCAAGGGGGAGTTATTTCCGCCTGAGGTCTTGGTGTGGGGAGGCCGCCGAGCTGTTCGGGGCAAACAGGGATCAGGATTTTATTGGCATATCGTTTTATTAAATCTCTGCGCACGGCGTTTGTCCCATTATAACGGGAGTTGATTCCGATCAGGCAGGCGCTAATGAGGATGGGATTTCGTATTGGTGTCATTTTTTAAATCTCCACCTTTGGATTTTCCAGCACACCTTCGGTCTTAGGCTGATTTTTTATTATGACCTTTCTCCCCCGTATCTCAATTCTTCCTTGCGCAAAAAATTGTATTGCCTGGGGGTATATCCTGTGCTCTTCTTTTAAAATCCTTTGAGCAAGGGTCTCCTCTGTATCATCATCATATACAGGCGCCACGGCCTGAATAATAACCGGGCCCGTATCAACTCCCTCATCAACAAAATGGACTGTGCAGCCGGAGAATTTTACTCCATATTCAACCGCCTTTTTCTGCGCACGAAGCCCTGGGAATGCCGGGAGCAGGGCAGGATGGATGTTCATAATCTTCATGGGAAACGCCCTGATAAAAGCCCGGCTCAAAAGCCTCATAAAACCAGCCAGAATCACCAGATCTACAGCATGGGATTTCAGTATCTCAACAAGATGCTTATCGCAATCCTCACGCACGGGGAAGCGGTTGTCCTGAATGATAAATACAGGAATATGGTGTTTTTTTGCCCGCTCAATAGCATAGGCATCAGAATTATTGCTGATGACAATCTTTATGCGGGCATTCAGTTTGCCCGACTCAATGCTGTCTATTATGGCCTGGAGATTTGTGCCGCTGCCTGAGACCAAGACGGCTAAGTTAATCATACAATGAAAACCTGCTCTTCCCCGGAGGTTCTTTTTTCTATCACACCGATTAAAAATGCCTTTTCTCTCAAAGCATTTAATTTTTCGAGAACTCCGGCAGTATCATTTTTTGATACGATGATTACCATGCCTATTCCGCAGTTAAATGTCCTGAACATCTCTCGTCTTGATATGTTGCCGGCCTCTTGTATCAATTGAAATATGAATGGCGGTTTCCAACTATCTCTGAAAATTACAGCCTTTTGAGATTTCGGGAGTATCCTGGGGATATTTTCAATAAGCCCGCCGCCGGTGATATGGGCAATGCCTTTTATGTTAGATTTTTTCCGGAGCGCCTTTATGATTTTTACATATATCCTCGTGGGCGTAAGCAGTTCTTCCCCGATATTTTTTTTAAGCCCTGATATTCTGCTTCCTGGCTTTAATTTTATCGAGTCAAAGAGAACCTTTCTTGCCAGAGAATATCCGTTGCTGTGCAGACCGCTGGATGCAAGGCCTATTATCTTATCTCCCGGTTTTATGTCGGAGCCGTCAATGATATTATCCTTCTCTGCTATTCCAACAACAAACCCTGCCAGGTCATATTCTCCGTCTTGATAAAATCCCGGCATTTCCGCTGTCTCGCCTCCAACCAGAGCGCATTCAGCCTCTTTGCATCCCTTTGCAATACCCTTAATTACTGTTGCAGCGGTCTTGGCATTGAGCTTTCCTGCTGCAAAATAATCCAGAAAAAATAAAGGCTCTGCGCCGCTTACAATCACATCATTTACACCCATTGCAACCAGATCTATGCCAATGGTATCATGTTTGTTCAGCATGAATGCAATTTTCAGCTTTGTCCCAACTCCATCCGTTGATGAAACCAGAACAGGGTTTTTATATTTCTTGAGATCAAGCGCAAATAGCGCGCCAAAGCCGCCGATACCTGCCATGACCTCCGGCCGCGAAGCAGTTTCGGCAATAGGTTTTATGAGGTTTACAAGCCTTTCGCCTTCATCTATATTTACGCCCGCTTTTTTATAGGTAATGCCCGGCATCCTGTGTCCTCCTGATAGGTTGAAGGTTAGGAGCAGATCTTTTAGCGGCTGCCCTTAACCCGCAGTTTCTGCGTAAGGTTAATTCAACTGACAGTTAAAGTCAATATTTTTAAATCTAAAAAAACAGTCTCAAAATTCCTTGACATGGATTGAGAATTGAGTATAATGAAACTAAGCTTATCAAGCTTACGGAGACCGATAAGCCGCTTCATAACGCAAAACGGGGTGATGGTGCCTCAGGATTGAGTTTCGATCTTGAGGTATTTTTTTTTAGGGGTATGGTGAGCATGAGAAGATTTTTACTCCTTTCTGCGATAGCCCTGATATTTGTCGCAGCATATCTATTGACAGATTTAAAATCTGTCCCCACAAGCGCCTTTGCCACAGGCAATGCCTATACATCCACAAAACACGGCGGCGGCACAACAGACGGGGCGCTGCCATACGATGCAGGGAACGGCCCGGGCGTTGACCGGTCTGTCAACCCGGATTACACGACAAAGTATTATAACAGCGCATCTGCAGGGGCAGGAAAGTATAAAGGCGGCGAGTGCAGCCAGTGCCATGAGCCCCACGCAAGCTTCGGAGGATATAATGGAGAGCCGCCGCCGAATTCAACTACCGGCGATACAGCCTCAGGGGAATCTGCAACAGAGCCCTGGCCTAGAAAGAGCCGCACTGGTTTAAATGCCGGCAATACTGGCAGCTGTCTTAACTGCCATACGCCCCACGGAATAAGCGGAAGCGCAAATTATGCCAATGATGTTGGAACTGCCCCTGCTTCAGGCAATTATAAAGTAACATCCACCACCCCCACGGGCCTCATTCCCCGACAGCTCATAGCATGGGAAGAGGCATTGTGCCTGAGATGCCATGACAGCGATGGCCCTGCAACAGCAGGCGGCGCTATTACGACAAACATAAAGGCGGAGGTGGACAACTACCTCGCCACAGCGGGCAGCGGCCACCCTGTGCGGAGCGACACATATTATGGCAGGCATAACCTTGCCAATGAATCGCAGAATAAGTTGCCTGCAACAGGTTGGTTTACTGCAACCACTTCTCACGCAGAATGCACGGACTGTCACAACCCTCACATTGTCAAGGGATATGGCTCAGCCCCGGGGACTTACCCGAACCCTCAGCGGGCCACTGTCTTCCAGTGGAGCGGCACAACGAGCTTTCAGCCAAACAGGTCTGTCGGAACTTACGGGGTCTATATCAGCCCTGTCAACTTCGGAGTATGGGGAATAACGGTTACTCAGGGTACAGGCGCCTACGCCTCTACCGTAGCCAACCTTGGCTCCACCAACTATGTCTACGAACTCTGCCTCAAATGCCATTCATACTGGGGGTCGGGCGACGGCGCCCCTGGAACATACACCAACCAACCCAACTCCCCGTCAACAGTAAGCCCAAAGGCATGGACAGACTCATGGATGCCTGTCAATTATAAAATGACGGATCTGGCCGATGAATTCAAGACGAGTAATTACGGATTCCATCCTGTATTCGGTCAAGGGGTAAATACCCCTGAGGCTGCGAGTCTCAGAAACCCCAACTGGTGTAATGAGGGAACAGCTGCCTATGGCGGTAGCTGCACCAGCAAGGCAGGTGATAGGAGCGATTTATTCACTGCCCCGCCTTTTGCCAATGCGGCTCAGACCCTTTCCGAAAACTTTGTCCCGCCGTGGAACCATAAATCATTTATTACATGCGTTGACTGCCATGAGGCGGAAAATGTGGATGCGGCCGGCGCCATTGCCAGGGGACCCCACGGCTCTGCAAGGCCCTTTATCCTGAGGCAGTCAGATTCAAACATCTCCTATACTATCTGCGCTACCGCAGGCACAACTTCAGCGTGCGGCAGTACAACTTCCTATAGCTACGCCACTGTCCCCGGCGCTACTCCAAACTTCTGTCTCAACTGCCATAGGGTGGATGTCTATAGCTGCATGGGTTGTTACGGCGCTTCGCATGTAGCTACCTATAACAGCTTTGCCAGACAACCACACCCCCCGGACCCTGGCCGAAACTCCTTTGATACCAATCCCAACGGCAATCCTCCGCCCAGAGGGATTACCTGTCTATTCTGTCACGGCGGAGGGCTTAAAAGCGATGGCACAACAAAGCTTGGCACCATCCATGGAAGCAATGAGGGTGTTGGACCAAATGGAACCAGCGCCAGGGGTAAGCGCCTCCTTACGGGTGTTGCATGGAAGGGGGTTACAAGGAGCACAACTACTGCAGCGGGGAGTTGTTGGTTTGGCGCTTCCGGAGCAGGCACCCTCAATGGATGCACCCAGCATGGCAATGGTTTTACAGGAGCCATGAATGCTGCCGCAAATTATAATTATGACCCAGGGCCTCCATAAAACAAACTACCTTTTTCTAATTTCCAATTTCCAAAGGAATTAGAAATTAGAAATTAGAAAGGAGGATATGTGAAAAAGGCATGCCTTTTTACTTTTATTTTTCTCTGCATCGCTATGCCGGCCTTCAGCGAACCACAGCTTATCTGGAAACAGGTATGGGATAGCGGACACAACGATTACACCCCTCATGTTATTCTGGATAAAAAAGGGAATATCTATGTGGCATCCTCTTTTAATAATCCGTTTGAAGCAGGGCATCAGGCTGATATGCGTTTAATGAAATATGACAACCAGGGCAATGTTGTATGGAATAGAACCTATGATGGAGGAGAGGGGAGTGATTATTCAAATGGGGTATTGCAGGATACTAAGGGGGATATATATCTCTACGGGCAATCTTTTAATAAGAAAGATTCCCTCTGGGATTTGCGGATAATAAAATACAGCGAGAAAGGCGAAGTTATATGGAATATTTCAGATAAAGCCAATAAGAATACTGTAGCCATCGGGATTGATATAGCTGAGAATGACAACCTCTATATCCTCGGCCTCCAGACTCTGTTTGATAAAAAGATTATGAGGCTTAAGAGCTATGACAGCGCTGGAAAAGGGCTCTGGGAAAAGGATTATGATATAGTATTTGAACCAAAGGCAATGCGCCTGTATAAAGACGCAATATACATAACCGGCAGCAGGTTCAATCCTCAAAAAAATGGATGGGACATGCTTCTCCTTAAATTAGACAGGTCAGGAAAGATGTTATGGGAAAAGGTTGTATATAATAAGGGGCTGGATAATAAGCCGGTCTCAATTATATTTGATGAGAGCGGAAACATCTATATAGGAGGAACATCAGGAAACACCGAGGGGCCTGACAGATATTATAAGGTTGTCCTCTTAAAATATACAGATTCAGGAAAACTCTTATGGGAGGGCAGTTATGACAGCAAGCTTGGTGATGTTGCCTGGGACGCACGGTTAGGGGAAGATGGCTTTATATATGTTACCGGGAACACGGGAGGCTCCCTTTTTGTGGTGAAATTTGATATGAATGGGAAGGTTCTCTGGCATGTGAATTATGAGGGCGGAGATAAAGATGTTGGAACAGGGGTAGCGGCAGATGAGAACGGCAATGTTATTGTTTGCGGTGTCACCATTACCAAGTCAACGAAAAGCCCTGATATTCTTACCGTAAAATACCGGCAATGAATCTTCCTATGTTAAAACTGTCCTCAAAAAATTAGCCTGTGAAGGATATTGCAAGAAAACTTATCGTTGACTGTCTTGTATGCGCCATAGTGTTTGCCGTTGTGTTGTATGGCTGCGCCTCGAATCGGCCTGATGAGAAAACAGCGCTCAAGATTGTTATCGCCAAATATAACAACGCCCTTGTAGAGGCGTATAAAGACCAGTCTTTTGAGCCGCTGAAGGCTGTGGCAGCGGCGGATGAGGTGAGCAAGGTAGATACCATTGTCAGCTCCTACCTCCAGGCGAACCAGATAATGGAGGCAGATCTCCGCAAAATAGACTTTAAAGATATAAAAATAAAAGGGGATAAGGCTGCTGTGAAGACATCCGAGGACTGGTCTTACAGGTGGATTGATTACAGGACAGGCAAGGAGATTGAGCCGCTTAAGCCTGTTCATTATGAGATGGTTTATCATCTGATAAAAAAAGACCGCAAGTGGCTCGTGGAAAAGGTGGAGGAGACGGGTGAAGGGAAAAGGCCTTGAAGGATATGACCCATATGTTGTAATATTTTAATAATGAAGTTTTTCAGGTTCCTGGCATCACGGGGATTCGCTGTATTCCTCCTCGTCATCTCTACAGCCCTTCTCATTATCTGGAATAAATATCATGGCATTTACCATCCTCTCTTTCTCGTTATCCCTGCCTTTCTCTTTATCAGTATATCATTTTGTGTTGGAAGGAGAGCAGCTGCTGCTGATGCAAGGCGGAATGTGAGGTTTTTGGGGTCAATGATATTTCATACAGGGATGCTGGTTATTATTGCATCCGCATCCCTCAGTCACCTCACGCGGTTCTTTGCCGCTGTTGTCCTCCCTCAGGGGATGCAGGTGGGCTTTGATAATAAGAACTTTTCTACTATATATGAGGAGCCATTGGGACTCAAAGACAGGCCGTTTGTGAATCTTAGACTGGACAACTATGAAGCGGTCTATGCAGATGAAAGATTCCCCGTCAAATACTCCTCTGACATCAGTATCGGCATCATGGAAGACAATGCCTACCATACTGTAAAGGAGAGGATAGAAATAAACCGCCCGTTTCATTATAATGGCTACACCCTTCTTCTTGAGACAGCCAGGTATTCTCCCCGTTTTATTCTAAGGGATAGAGAGGGGAAAGCGCTCTTTGATGGTTTTATCAATCTTGCAAACATGACCGAGAATGAGGATGTATTCTCTATAAAAGAAGCCGGCCTCACACTCTATACCAGATTCTTCCCTGATATGTTTAGAGAAGGAAACAAGGTTGGGACCCGCTCGCCTGTTCTAAAAAATCCTGCCTTCGGCATAAAGATAGTAAAGAGAGACAACCCCTTTGCTGATATATGGAAAGGGGTGCTGAAGAAAGGGGAGGCCGCGAGGTTTGAGGATATGACCCTTGAATTTGCAGATTTGAAACCCTATGTCGTTATCCAGATTGTAAAGGATCCCACATACTGGGGGATTTTTACCGGCTGGATATTTATCATCGTTGGGCTCGTGATTCGATATGCGCCTGTGGCGCAGGAGAGGATGAAGGTGAGTTCAGACACGCATGGGGAGGGGATATGAGATTCCTTGAAGGCATATTCCTCTGGTCAGCGATTGCATTCTATCTCTTTTCATTTCTTTTCTTCCTGAGCAGCATTGTTTTTAAGAAGGAAAGACAACTTCACCGGGCATGGGTGGGTTCTGTTATCGGCCTCGGCCTGCATACTTTAGCAATCCTTGTGAGGTGGATTGCCTCAGGCCATCCTCCTGTTTATGGGAGTTTTGAGCACGCATTTGCAGGGAGTTGGTTTATTATGGTGATATTTTTTATTATCAGCGGACGATTCAAGCAGTTAAAGGCAGCAGGCGCTATCGTAGCCCCCTTTGTGCTGCTCATGCTGGGCTACGGCATCATGGGGCAGAGACTCGATATAGAGCCGCTTACGCCGCCGTATCAGAGCAACTGGCTCTGGGTGCATGTAACATTTGCATGGATTGCATACGGCTCATATCATGTGGCAGCAGGGCTGGCTATCATGTATTTGTTGAAAGAAAGGGCGCTGCGGACAATGAAAACCGGGGAGAGGCTTTCCCGATTGTATCAGTTTTTTCCTGACCTGCCGGTGTTGGATGACCTGATCTTTAAATTGATAGTCTACGGCTTTATCGCCCACATCGTCATGCTGGGCGCTGGCGCCTTATGGGCATACGGCCTATGGGGGAGATACTGGGCATGGGACCCTATTGAGACATGGAGCCTTATAACATGGCTCGTGTATGGCGTGAACATACACCTGAGGGTTACCTACCAGTGGAACGGCGCAAGAGGGGCGTGGCTTGCAATTATCTCCCTCATCGGTATACTAATTACCTTTGGAGGCATCGGCTTTGTGGGAGGCGTGCATACGCCGCTTTTATAGCGCATATGATTGGAATTCTTGTAATGTTGAATAATTATTTCCACGACTTTGCAACTGCGCTGGTGGTGGTTTGCACTTATGGCATGCTCTTGATGGTAAGGTATGCCGAGAAGAATGGGGGAGAGGATTCTAAGCGGATGGTGTTGGCGCTCTATCCAAAGATGATGCATCTGACAGGCGGGTCTGTGGTCTTTGTTTTTATGGCAGGCATTGTGCGGACGTTTACATATAAGGAATTTGAATGGCACGATGCAGTAGCAACAGGCCAGGTGCCAGCCCTTATAATAAAACACATAATCCTCTTTATCCTGTTTGCATACGGTATTTATCTGTGGGCGGCAGTGCATAAAAAAGTGAAAGATATTAAAAAAGGGATGACAGAAAATTTACATTGACTCGTATCATAGCAACAGTGTATAAATGTTTACAATGGAAAACAGATGGGTAAATAAAGACGGCAAGATAGGCATCGGCGCTCTGGTATGGCTTTTTATAATAGCAGTTCTCGTCTACCTCGGCATAAAATTTGTTCCTCCCTATTTTACTTATTACATGTTTAAGGGCGAGGTTGACGGCGAGGCAAAGACAGCCCATGTATATTCCGATCAGGATATCATAAAACATATCATGGACAGGGCCATGGAGTCGGAGCTTCCCATTGAAGAGAAGGACATTGTGCTGGAGAGAAGGGAATCTGAAATCGAGGTTTCTATAACCTATGATATCGTTGTAAACTTTTTTGACAGATATTTTAAAACGCTTCATTTGGAAATACACACGACTCAACCGATCACGGCTAAACATTATACTTGATGCCCTTTTAATTTGGCCCGGAGAGGTTAAGAAAGGGATGAAAATGAAAAGACATATTTTATGGATGCCTCTTTGTCAGATTGAGAGATAAGGAGGTATTTTTTTTGCTATAAGAAGGGGCTATGAAGAAAAAGCATATCATGGACGCAAAAGGCATAGAAAGGGCGCTGACAAGGATAGCGCACGAGATTATTGAAAAGAATAAGGGCGTTGAAGATATCGTCATCCTCGGCATCCCGACCCGCGGTGTCCATATTGCGAGGAGATTAAGCCATATATTCAAAACCATAGAAGGCGCTGCCCTGCCGGTCGGCAGCGTTGATGCAACGCTTTACCGGGATGATATCGGCATGAAGGAGGTGCAGCCGGCTTTGAAGCGAACAGATATCCCTGTTCCCATTGATAACAAAAAGGTTATTATTGTTGATGATGTGCTCTTTACCGGGAGGACAATCAGGGCTGCCATGAATGTGATCATAGACTTTGGAAGACCCGCCAATATTCAACTGGCCGTCTTGATTGATAGGGGACACAGGGAGCTTCCCATAAGAGCTGATTATGTAGGCAAAAATGCGCCCACATCTATGCAGGAAAAGGTGAAGGTGCATTTGAAGGAGACGGATGGTGTGGATGAGGTAGTTGTGGAGGAGTAGGGGCGAATCTTGTATTCGCCCCTGTCTCGTATTCGCCCGAACGGGCGATCACAAGGATCGCCCCTACAACACAGAGACAATATGCGCTTGAAAAGAAAAGACATACTGGCCATCGAGGAATTGACCAAAGATGAGATAGAACTCATCTTATCCACCGCCGAATCTTTCAAAGAAGTATCTGAAAGGGAGATTAAAAAGGTTCCGACGCTGAGAGGCAGGACTATCATAAATCTTTTCTATGAGCCGTCCACAAGGACGAGGACATCGTTTGAGATTGCCGCCAAGAGGATGAGCGCGGACGCCATCAATATCTCCACATCATCCAGCAGCGTTGTCAAAGGCGAAACATTAAAGGATACCGCAAGAAACCTTGAGGCAATGAACCCGGACTGCATTGTTTTGAGGCACCCTTCCAGCGGCGCGCCTGAAATGCTGGCAAGGCTTGTAAGATGTTCTGTGATAAATGCAGGCGACGGCAGCCATGAACATCCGAGCCAGGCGCTCCTTGACCTATTAACTGTCAAAGAAAGATTCGGCAGAATAGCGGGGTTGAAGATTGCGATAGCGGGCGACATTGCTCATTCAAGGGTTGCCAGGAGCAATATCCACGGTTTTGCAAAACTTGGCGCAGAGGTAAGTATTGCCGGGCCGCCAACTATGATGCCGTCTGAAATTGAAAAGATGGGATGCAAAATGTTTTACAAAGTAGAAGACGCAATAAGAGATGCGCATGTTATCATGGTGTTAAGGATTCAATTGGAAAGACAGAAGACCGGCCTCTTCCCGACAGCAAGGGAATATTCAAAACTGTTTGCTCTGGATTCCAAAAAACTTGAACATGCAGCAAAGGATGTTGTTATACTCCATCCAGGGCCGATAAACAGAGGTATCGAAATTTCATCCGATGTTGCGGATGGAAAGTATTCGCTTATACTTGAACAGGTGAAAAACGGCGTAGCTGTGAGGATGGCGCTGTTTTACTTGCTCATGGGAGGGTCTCGTGAATAGACTCTTGATCAAAGGCGGAAGGGTAATTGACCCTGCAAGCGGGATTGACGGTCTGTTTGATGTGTATGCAGTCGGCGGGAAAATTGCCGCTGTAAAACCGTATGAGCCTTCAGCCTTCAGCCTTCAGCCTAATGATTGGACTGTCATAGATGCGGCAGGCCTTGTTATCTGCCCCGGATTTATTGATATGCATACGCATTTAAGGGAGCCTGGATATGAATATAAGGAGACTGTTCAGACAGGCGCCATGGCAGCGGCAGCAGGGGGTTTTACATCCGTTGCGTGCATGGCAAACACAAACCCTGTAAATGACAATGCCTCTGTCACACGATACATTCTTAAAAAGGCTCAAGAAGAGGGGATTGTCAATGTTTTCCCGGTTGGCGCCATAAGCAGTGGATTAAAAGGCGAAACCCTGGCGGAGATAGGAGAATTGAAAGAGGCTGGATGCATTGCGATCTCTGATGATGGAAGGCCTATTGTCAGCAGCGGCCTTATGAGATTGGCGCTGGAATATGCAAAACCATTTAACCTTCCGGTGATAAGCCACTGTGAAGATGCCTGGCTTGCAATAGATGGCGTAATGAATGAAGGTTTTATATCAACAAAACTCGGACTCAAAGGCATTCCAAATGCCAAAGAAGATATTATGGTTGCAAGAGATATTGCGCTGGCGGAACTTACAGGAGGGAGATTGCATATTGCCCATATCAGCACAAAGGGGGCCGTCCAACTTGTAAGGAACGCAAAGCAAAATGGATTGAATGTTACGGCAGAGGTTACGCCGCATCATTTTACCCTGACAGACGAGGCAGTAATAGGGTATAATACGAATGCAAAGATGAATCCGCCGCTTAGAACAAAGAAGGATATTGACGCCATAAAGACAGGCTTGCAGGACGGGACAATAGATGCAATTGCAACAGACCACGCGCCGCAGAATAGCGATGAGAAGGATGTGGAATTTGACAAGGCTGCCAACGGCATTGTGGGTCTGGAGACTGCGCTGCCGTTATCACTGCGGCTTGTTGCCGAAGGGGTGATGTCATTCAATACCCTGATTGAAAAATTGTCTACAAATCCGGCAAAACTCCTCGGCCTTGATAGTAAAGGATCATTAAAGGTAGGCGCTGATGCGGATATAACCATTGTTGATTTGAACAAGGAATGGGTTGTGGATGCCAAAGAATTAAAATCAAAAAGCAGGAATACGCCGTTTGACGGATGGAAGATGAAGGGAAGGGTTGTGAAGACCATTGTGAGCGGGAAGGTAGTGTATGAAGAATGAAATGATAAGGCTTTTACAGCCATATTTTGAGAAAAGAGATGACATTGTTATGGCCTTTATCTTCGGTTCATGGGCCTGCGATAAAGGCGGGATGGAATCGGACGTTGATGTGGCAGTTTATTTCAAACCGAAAACAGGCAGGCTTGAATGGGAAGATGCTGATGCGAGATATGATGGGGAAACTGTTTTATGGCGTGAAATAGAGGGGCTTCTGGGAAGGGAGGTTGATATGCTGGTTCTCAACAGGGCTGCATCGGGCATTGCTGAAAGCGCCATAAGCGGTATGCCTGTTATTATAAAGGACAGGGACTTGTATATGGACTTTATGATGAAGGTAACATCCGAGGCTGCGGACTACAGGGAATTTGTTATGAGCTACTGGAAATTGAAAGAGGAGATGAGGGCGAGAAAAAATGAAAGCAAAAGTTTATATCACTCTGAAAAAAGGGGTGCTTGATCCCCAGGGCAAGGCTGTGGCCAATGCGCTGGAGTCTATGGGCTATAATGAGGTTAAGGGCTTGCGCATAGGCAAATTTATAGAAATAGAGCTTGACAGCGCATCTAAAAAAGATGCAGAGAAACGGCTTAAAGAGATGTGCGAGAAACTTCTGGCAAATACTGTTGTTGAAGATTACAGGGTGGAGATTGAATGAAATTCGGCATTGTTGTATTTCCCGGTTCAAACTGCGACCATGACTGTTATCATGCGGCAAGGCATGTATTTAATCAGGAGGCGGAATATGTTTGGCACAAGGAGACAAGTCTCAAGGGATTTGACTGCATTATCCTCCCCGGCGGCTTTTCTTACGGCGATTATCTGCGGACAGGCGCCATTGCGCGGTTTTCTCCGATAATGAACGAGGTCGTCTCTTATGCAAAAAAAGGCGGTCTTGTGATGGGGATATGCAACGGGTTTCAGATACTCGCCGAGGCAGGGCTTTTGCCGGGCGTTCTGATGAGAAACAAGTCGCTCAAGTTCATCTGCAAAAATATTCATCTGCGGGTGGAAAATAACCGGACGCTTTTTACCAAGGCATATCAAAAAAATCAGGCGCTGACGATTCCAATCGCCCATGCGGACGGAAATTATTTTGCGGATGCGGATACGATCAAAAAGCTGGAAGATAACGATCGAATCGTTTTCCGCTATTCCACTGCTGACGGCAAAATCACCGACGATGTCAATCCGAACGGCTCTGTCAATAATATCGCAGGGATCATCAATGAAAGCGGCAATGTGTTCGGAACCATGCCTCACCCTGAAAGGGTCGTAGAATCTATCCTCGGCGGCGAAGATGGGAGAGGGGTTTTTGATTCAATTACGAATTAAGAATTACGAATTAAGAATGAGAAAAAATAAATTGTAATTTCCAATTCGTAATTCCTAATTGTTCTATGCCAACCTACTATACTTTCATAAAAGAAAGGCTCGACCTTTTTGATGGTATTCTGCAAAAGGGGTTTGACATTACAACCGGCAGGTTGTGGATGATGGAGCCTGCGCATATCAGATTTCACCTGGGTGAATCCATAAAGGATTTAAAGATACCGTATGCCTTTGGCGGGGAAGCTGAAGACATAGTGGAAAAATCCATTCTTGCGTTGGCAGCGCTTTTAAAAAGGCGACTGGAACCTGGCGCGGAACAGAATGTTACGGCAAGCCTTCTTGATATAAAAGCAACGCTCATCGAAAAAACATACCGCATAGATTTCTTCCTGCCGGGTTCCGTGGAAAAAGATATTGCCTGCGGCATATTAACCGCCGCATCAGTTATAGACAGCGGCATATTAAAGGCATGGCTTGCCCCCGACGGTTACGGCAGGGCGTATTATTCGCTGGTGAAAGGGATATTGGAAAAGGCTGTATTGGAAGAGACGCGGTTGGAAGGGGTGGAAAGAACCTCCCTTCTTGCGATTATGGCCATTGTGAATTTATGCAGAAAGAAAAAAGAGGAGATCATCGGAAACACTAAGATAAAAGGTTTGAGCTATGACCGGTTGGATCAGGCCGCGGGGCTTGTTATGTATTTTGTTTTTAAGGCGGCTGTGAAGAATGTGGCGGCTGAATTGGCGCAGATAATGAATGCGCACGGCGGCGCGGCGGCGCAGGACATTTTTGAGACATGGTTTACCCCCCGCAGTTTCCTGACTATTCAGGGAAATATTATTTCAAGCGATCTAAATCCGTACGGTTTGCAGGAGAATATCGCTTCTCTGCTCCGGACAAGCTACGACAGCGCGGCGGCAAAGGCCGGGGATGCCGCCGGTATAGCCGCCCTGATGGAAGAGGAGATAAGAAAACATTCCGACGTAGAAGCGCTGTTTCATTTTTCACGGATAAACCATTTAAGACGGCTTATCGGAGATTATCTTTTGGATTACGATACCCCGCAGATAGAGGTCAATGTCCGATTGGCGGAGATGTATGTTGACAACAGATTCATCCAGCCTTTGTTTGATGATTCGAAGGCTGCGGCGAAATTGAATCAGGGTTTGGACGGCGTAAAAGAACAGTTCCAGAAAGATGCGGCGCGGATAGAAAAGATAGATGCGCTGCAGGATTTTATTGCGTCAATCAAAAGGGGCTCTTTAGGCGGCTGGCTGGGAATAGGCAAGAAAAAGGATGCGGTCATTACAGAGATAATCGGGGCATATATTGCGTATCGGTTTGATGAATATGTGGAAAAGTTTGTTAGCTCCATGCGGGAGGTTATGGTTGACAGGCGCGCGGAATTTGCCCCAGACACGTTGAAGATGGAATATGAAAGGGGTAGGGTCTATCGGTTTTCTACCGATGAAAAGCCGGTTTTGAAGGAGATGGATATCGAGGCCGAAGGGCATCTCTTCATAGATATGAAGGATTTTACCAAGAAGACGCTCAAGGCCAAGGAGATTGCCATGGCCGATTTTATGGAGTCAAATTTCTACAAACCCATATTAAGCGCCGCCGGCAGATATGGTTCGTCAGCCGCAGGCCTGAGGGATAATAAAAACAGCATACGGCTGAATAACCTGCTCGGCGATGCGATTATTTTCTCCGGCGGCATTACGAATCTGATCGCCCTTACCGGCGATATACGGCGGGTTATGAAGAGATATAAGGAGCAGCTTGAAAAAAGAATTCCCCATATTGTAGAAGAGGAACTGCTCAGCAATATCCACAAAAATTTTGAGGCAATGAAAGAGGAGATTGGCAGGGAGCGCGCGAAGATGGAAAAAGCGATTGCCGCGGGAGAGAAGGGATTGGAGGCATCGTTGGTGGAATTAAGAGAAAAGGAATATAGATTGGAAAAAACATACAAAGAGGAGTTGGAGGCCGCCATAGGCCAGGAGATGGAGGCGGGTCTCTTTATTACCTATGGCAGCGAGGCCGAGGTCATTCTCATGAAGGATAATTTCTGGGGCGAGGTAAAAGTGGCGATAGGAGAGAAGATTAATGAGGCAGCCAGAGGAACTTCCAGAAGCTCTATTGTATGGGCAAAGATGGAGAGGCTGCTTGAAGAAGAAAGAATGAAGAGGCGCAATCCAAGCCTCAAATATCCGCTTGATATTTATATAGGAAAGACCTATGGTTTTGTTTTGCCGCCGAGTCTGGATGACCGGCTGGAAAAGATGGTTCTCCATAAAGAGGCAGCCGAGGCAAAAAGCCTGGCACAGCTATTGGCGCAAGAATGTTTTAATGACTTTGGCAGGATTATTTCAGGAGAGCCGTTTTCCTCTCTCAGGATATTGAGCGCCGCCAGCGATATTTATAATAAAGGACAGGCATTGAGTGAAGAGGCATTGCAGGCGTATATGAAAGAGGGCAAAGGAAGGGGCTTCTTTTTTAAACGCGAGGTTCAGGTATCTGAATTGCATAAAGAGATACAAGATGCCTTTTTCTTTCCCCTTAAGTTGCTGGAATTATGGTTCGCTGTGTTTGCGACAGAGGGAATTAAATATATAGAAGTATTTTGCAAGGCAGGAGAAATCATATTCAGAGGCTTCGAATCAGCCAGTCCCACCGTTGTCTATGAAATCGTGAATAAAGATTCAGAGTTTTTCAAATTACTCGTGCATAATCACTTTGATACATGGTATGAAGAGGCGCAAAACAAATAAGTCCTATAAGTCATATATGACTTATATTAATTCTTTTTATTGGCAGCGTAAACCTGAAACGAGCCCCCTTTCCAGATTCGCTTTCCACCATAATCTTACCGTCGTGCCTTTCAATGACATACTTTGCCAGAGAAAGGCCGAGTCCGGTGCCTTTTGTTGTTTTTGCCACATTGCCTGCCCTGAAGAATTCCTCAAAGATGCGAGGCATATCCTCATGCGGTATGCCGATGCCCGTATCTCTTACCTCTGCAGTGATAGTGTCATTCTTTTGTGACACTGTAACCTGGACCTTTCCGCCGGACGGCGTGTATTTGAATGCATTGGCAATGAGGTTTAAAAAGACATAGGTTATCTGCTCTTTGTCCGCTTCTATTGCCGGAAGATTGTCCTGTATTTCAACGATCAGATCTATCTCCTTTTCTCCCATCTTTGGCATGGCAATATCAACAGCGGTATCTATAACATCTTTGATATTGAATCGTTGAATGTTGAGATGTTTCTCTGCCCGTATCCTGGAGAGATCGAGGAGGTCTTTTGTGTAGTGATGGAGAAATTCTATTTTTTTATAAATCCTCTGCAATATCTCTTTTATCTTTTCATCAACAACCGGACCGGCAAATCCGCCGAGCAGAACCTCCAGAAGGCTCTGGATGGAGGCGAGGGGGGATTTTAAATCATGGCTTACCATTTTTACATATTCATCCTTGAGCCTGTCCTTTTCCAGCAATTTCAAGTTGGCTTCTTTGAGCTCCTTTTCTTTCAGTCTGAGCCTTTCTGATACGGACACGGTAAAGAAGGTGGCGATGAAGATAGTGGATGCAAATACGAATGATACGACAAATACATAGTTGGGGTTTTTATAAAGGTCTGCGGAGAGAAATTCTCTTACCGGGTGATGCGGCGCAATGCCCAGATATTCCAGCATAAAAAGCCCTATCGTAAGAAGAGAAACAATGCCGGCCTGAAAATAGCTTTCCTTTTTTGAAAGGAGCATGCCGGTAAGTATGGTATGGAAGATAAAATAAAATATGAATGGGTTTTCAACACCGCCGGTAAAGTGAATGAGGATGGTCAGGCTGAGGATGTCCAGCATGCTCTGGATAAACGCAAATCTTCTCGCCTCGGTTGATGACAGCGTTTTGTATTTTACATATAATTTAAATCCTGTGTTATAAAGGGCTATAAAGAGGGCGATAAGATAAATAGCAAGGGTAGGGAGGCTGACATGAAATAGAGCGCCTGCTGCCAGAGTAGCGGTGATAATAAAAATTACCGTGATCCACCGTATGGCTATGAACCACTCAAGCCTATGGGCGAGCTCTTCTTCCCGCAGGTCTGCTTTCTGTTCCGCTTGATTTAAGGAGTTTTTCAACTTTTGCCAATAACTCTTTGGGTTTTATTGGTTTTTCTACCAGCTCATCCACCGGCAGATATTCTTCATCGGTCTCTTTGCTGAATTGAAAACCAGTTTCTCTGCCGACAGATGTAAGCATGAGTATGGGTATCTTTGCAAGTTCCGGATGATTTTTTAGCTTATAGCTTACCTGAAATCCCTGATCCTTTGTCTTCATCATCACATCAAGGATTATGAGGTCAGGCCTTTCTGTCTCCGCCTTTTTATAACCGGCATCACCTTCATTGGCAGAGATGACTTTGTAACCCTTGCTCTCCAGCACTATCTTTATTGCCTCTACTATGTCTGCATCATCATCAATAATTAATATTTTCGGCATAGTTCTTCCTCTCTTAAACGGCAAAGTAAAAAGTTCCCGACCCATTGCTCCGCAATGGGTGCCCCGAAGGCGGAGCAAGTCTTCAAGCGAGGCATACTTTAGGCAAAGGGCTAAAGGCGAAAGGGAAAAACCTTTAGCCCTTAGCCTTAAGCCTTTAGCCTTAGATGAACTTTTTACGAGCCGTTATACAAACTTCACATCCATGATATGCGTTGAGCACGATATACACGGATCATACGCCCTTACAAGGGTCTCAATGCTTCTGACTATCTCATCCTTTGGTTTACTTGAAATTGTCGGCACAAAACCTCTTAAGTCTTCTTCTATCATGCGCAGGTTTTGGGCGGTTGGGATAATGCAGTTTGCATTTGTCACGATGCCATCTTTATTTATAGTGTATTCGTGGAACAGTATTCCTCTCGGCGCCTCAACAACGCCGATGCCTGCGCCGAATTTCTTCGGTTTTTTTAATTCCTCTTTTTTGAAGCCGCTTGATAAAAGTTTATCTATTATTTTTATTGCATCTTCGGTGCAGTGAAACGACTCAACGAGCTGCGCAGCATTGTTCATAAACGGGTTGGAGGAGAGGGGAGTAAGCCCCAGTTCTTTTGCAGCCTTTTTGGCTTTCGGAGAAAGCTGGTTAAAGTTGTTGCATATCCTTGCAAGGGCGCCGACCATGTAACCCCCCTTCACCCCCCTTTTCCAAAGGGGGGAATGGGGGATTGTTTTTGCCTGTTTTGCAGTAGAGTAAGGGACAATGCTTTCCTCTATCAGTTTTCTGCAGTCCTTTGGTTTTGCGCTGTATTTCAGGTTTGAAACTATATTGCCGTCATAGAAGGCATATTCTCCATCCTCTTTTAAGGAGAGATATTCTCTTTTTTGGAAATACTCTATTGGCTTGAATGTCTTAAAGAGTTCAACGGCAGCCTCCAGATCCTCAAACGAATTTTCAAGCCCCTTCTTAAGTTCTTTTAGTTCGCTTTCCTTTGGCAGATAGGCAACACCGCCCGGGACAAGTGAAATGGGATGTATGTGCCGGCCTGCGATAGTATAGCATATCACATTCGCCAGTTTTTTAAGCCTTAATCCGCGCCTTACAGTATCAGGATGGCTTGCTGCAAGAGGCACAACGCTTCCGACACGGAAGAAATCAGGCAGGACAAGGAAATAGAGATGCAGAATATGGCTCTGTATCATCTCTCCATGAAAAGCAAGCTTTCGTAGTTCGGTTGCCTGTTTTGAGATGGTTATGCCCATTGCGTTTTCAATCGCCTTGAGAGAGGCTGATGTATGGCTCACAGCGCATATCCCGCAGATTCTTGACATGATATGCTGCGCCTCGTCATATTTCCTGCCCCTGAGCATGGCCTCATAAAACCGTGGCGACTCCACAATCTCAAGACGAAGCTCTTTGATGACGCCTTTCTTAATATCAATTACAACATTTCCGTGGCCTTCTACACGGGTGATGTGGTGGATGTTTATTTTGATGTCTTTTTTCACGACCTTTATTCCCAAATCCTTTTGCTGTCAATGTCCTCTGGCTTTAATCTTACCACCTCGCCAACTCTTAATCCAGCAGAATATACAAACATCTTTCAAACCCATCCTGAGTGCAAACTGAATTTCTAATAAAACTTCTTTTTTGCCTTATTCTATGCTATTTTATGATCGCTTTGCGGCTGTTTTTTACCCACTCTCTTACGCGATGAGCCTTAAATCCAAAACACGAATGAACTGCTATCCTGACATCTTTGCCTTGCGAGAGTGGGATATTGCGCTGCTTAAAAGATATCGGCCAATTTTTTGCAAATTGGATAAAACCTGCCATCTTTGCGCGCTGGGGCCCTGCAAACCTTATAAAGAAAACCGAGGGAAATGCGGCATTGATGAAACCGGTTTCAAGGCAAGAGAGGGTTTGTTGGACGCTGTGATAGGCGCGTCAGGCCATGCCTCTCATGCTGTGAGTTTACTTGAGGATTTGCTGGCTAAGTTTGGCGAAGACTCTCCTGTGGATGCCGGTCCGCACAATGTCATACCAACCCCTGTCACAACACTTATAACAGGCTGCAGGCCAAAAAAACTGGGAGAATTTAAAAACATACTCGCATACATACAGAGGCAGTTAATGCATCTTTTATCATCCGTAAGCTTCGGCACAGAGGCCGCTCCTGAAGATTTTGTAAGCAAGGCGCTCCATGCAGGCATGCTGGACAACCTTGCCATGGAGATTGCGGACATTGCCCAGATATCTGCCATGAACATGCCAAAGGGCGAATCAAATTCTCCAATTGTTGCAATTGGGCTGGAAACCGTTGATACATCAAAACCTGTCCTTCTTATCATCGGACACAATTCCACGGTTGCCCATGAGATTATGCATCTTGTTGAAGGCAGAAGCCTTAAGGATAAAGTAGAAGTCTGCGGCCTTTGCTGCGCGGCATCAGACGGGGCAAGGCATAATCATGCTTTCAAGATAATCGGCAATCAGGCATCACAGTTGGAAGTTATACAGTCAGGCATTGCAGATGTGGTAATTCTGGATACCCAGTGCATAAGGGCTGATGCGGTTCTTGAGGCAAGGAAGGTTGACAGCATCGTCATTGCAACAACACAAGAGACGGCGCTGGGGTTTAAAGATTTAACAGAGATGCAATTGGATGAAGCTGTTGAATATGTCTTGGAAAATGGGAATGGCATTGTTCTGGATAAGAAGGCGGCGGCGGAGATGGCGGTAAATATAGCAGTAAGGAGTCAGGAGTCAGGAGTCAGAATAAAAACCACATCCCGCACCCCGCATCCCGCATCCGGTTTTTTACGGGTCGGCCGCGGCCTTATACGAGACAGCGAAATCAGGGGAGTTGCGCCGTCCATTGTCATGGGAGAGATTCCTGGGATTGTCGGGATATTCGGATGCCCGGAAGAAAAAGGAAAGGGTCAAGGGTCAAGGGGCAAGGGGCAAGAGGCACAAAAACTTGCCGAGGAATTTCTAAAAAGGGGCTACATTGTTTCCACCGGCGGCTGCGCATCAATGGATTTAGCAAGCGGCGATTTGTTCAAAAACAACCCCGATTTTTTTGACAGTGGAAATCTTACAAACTTGGGCTCGTGCGTGTCAGCATCACACCTTATAGGCGCATGCATCAAGATAGCTCATATCATGTGCCACAGAAAGTTGGAAAATAATTATCAGGAGATTGCGGATTATATCATAAACAGGGTTGGGGCAGTTGTAATACTCTGGGGGGCCTTTACCCAGAAGGCATTTTCCTCTGCGCTGGGCATGGCAAGGTTTGGAATTCCGGTTATCTTCGGGCCAAAATTTAAAAACTATGGCCTCCATCTTTTAGGAAGAGATGGCGAATGGCTGGTAAAGGATAAAAGGCTTGGGGATGAGGTCTTAGCCGGTCCGGAGCCTCAAAATCTTTTGTGTGTTGCTGAAACAGCAGAGGAAGCGCTCCTGCTTGCCGCCAAACTCTGCATGAGGCCGAACGATACGAGCCAGGGGAGGAAGGCAAAGCTCAAGAACTATATAGAGCTTTATAAAAATACCCGGAGGATAATTCCCCCTGATATCAATCTGTTTGTCAGGACGCACTATGATATACCGGAAGGGGTCGAACAGGAGGTCAGTCAATCCTTGAAGGGAGCGGGATGGAAGCGGACATTCATACCGGACCCGACGCTCCTGTAAGGAGAGCCGTTTCTAACAGCATCCGGGTTTGCATTCTTGGATATCCTGTTCTGTTTTACACCACGGCCCCGCCGCAGCTTGAGCCTGCCCCTGCCGTGCAGCCGTAGCAGTGGATGCCTGTTGCAATGCGCCTGTTGCAGAGTTTATTCAAATCAAAATCTTTGATATGCGAAGGCGCGCCGTGATTTATCCCCATTCCAAGCATCTGGTTGAAATCGCAGTCGTAGAGCATTCCATCCCATCCTACCGATAGTGTATATCTGCACATTGCCTGAGAAGCGGCATTCGGATTATAGCCCTGAATAAGCTTTTCCATGTATGTTCCGTAATTTTCAGATGCAGTGAGATAATTTAAAAAACGGCCAATCGGCATATTGGTAAGTGTGTAAAGGTTGTTGAAAACGACCCCGTATCGTTTTTGCATTTCTCTTTTATAATCAGCCTTAAGAGATTTTTGAGCAGGCGGGAGAAATGCGCCTGCAGGATTGTAAACAAGGCTCAAAATAAGGCCTGAGCCTTCCTTGCCATAGCCAATGTTATTGAAATGTTTTAACGCTTCAATAGATTTTTTGAATACGCCGCTTCCCCGCTGCCGGTCTGCAGTCGGCTCCGAATAGTAAGGAAGCGATGCAATCGCCTCTACATTATTTTTTGCAAAGAATTCAGGGAGGTCTTTATAGTCAGGTTCTGCAAGAATCGTTAGATTGGAGCGAACCATGACATGGCGATTTCTATTTCTGAATTCTCTTACAAACCATTTGAAATCAGGATTCATCTCCGGCGCCCCGCCTGTTATATCAACAGTCGGGATATCGGTCTTTTCAATGGCTGTCAGGCAGTCCAGCATCGTATCTTTCCGCATAATTTCTTTTCTTGCAGGCCCTGCCTCTACATGACAATGCTTGCACGTCTGATTACAGAGCCTTCCCACATTCACCTGAAATACGGTGATGCCGGTTGCAGCCAGGGGATAGAGTTTGCTTTCTGACAGAGCGGTGTCAAAAGGTTTAAAGTTGATTTGATTATTCATTTTTCAAATATAGGCTATGGGCTATAGGTTATGGGTTTAGAAATTCTAATATCCAAATTATAAATTTTAAATTTAAAATTTTAAGTTTAGAATTTAAAATTTATTTGCCTATCGCCTATTGCCTCTTATATAGAAACTTTCTTCACCACATTCTTCATCTGCACGCCGTGAACAAGCGATGCCCCGCCTCTTATGGCTGCCGCCACATGCACGGCCTCTGTCATTTGCTCCTCGTTTGAGCCTTTTTCAAGGCATGTCTGCGAGTATGCGTCTATGCAATAAGGACACTGCACAGCATGGGCAACTGCCAGGGCAATGAGGGCCTTTTCCCTTTCTGACAGGGCCCCCTCGCTGAATACAGCGCCATACCATTCTGAAAATTTCTTCCATAACTCGGGCGCCCCCTCGCCGATGGTGGGGAATTTGGATAAATCTTCCGGCGCATAATATGTGTTCATCCCGTTAGACCTCCTTTTTCTATTTTCCATCCCGCCGGTCCCAAACATGGTCTAACGGGATGAAATCGTAAGCATCCAAGATTTCGGCCTAAGGTTTGGAGGCTCATATTAAAATTTTTCAGGGCAAAACCATTCCCACAGCGCAGATAGCACGGCAGTGTGGATCAAAATTTCCCTGAGCCAAGACCCCAATGAATGCGCTGTAACGAAGTCTATGGAAACCTGCCTTGCAGAGCAAAATACGAAGGCGCTGGGGTCGGGG
>JACQEJ010000029.1 GCA_016200645.1 Deltaproteobacteria bacterium
CAGTAGAGGCAATTGTTCACGCAACGATTAGAAAGATAGAGAGGAGCAAAGAGGACAATCCTCTTGCCGAAGACTTTTTCTTTTACCTCGCCGGCTTTTTGAAATATCCTCTGCAAAAGGGCAGGCTCTTCCACGGACAAAAGGGCAGCAGCGCGCTCAAGGCTTAAACCCTTCAGGGCATCGGCTTCTGCCAGAATATCATCAACCAGAGAAGCATCCGGCTGAGCCGCATCCGACAAAATACCTTCTATCTTTTGCGCATCAATAACCATAGCAAATAAAAAAGCCGCCTCCGTAAGGAGAACGGCTTGTGAAATTTTGATTCGCGATTGACGACTTGCGATTTTAAATCGTAACTCGTAATTCGTAAATCTCAAATTGATATTGCCGCTTCCCTACGCTGGTATTACCCAGATCAGGTTGTTAGGGTCTCCAGCACCACTTTCCACAACCAGCGCTCTTAACTTTCTCCCAACATTGGCGATGGGAAGTGGTGCTGGACTCTCAGCCTTTAGGCTCCCCTAGCATTTGATAAGATATATCAGAGTTTTTTCGGAAAGTCAACTTTTTAAAACTTTTCGCTTGCAATACAAAAACTTTTATGCTATTTTCTAAAAATAGGGTTTGCTTGAGAAAGTGGGCTTATGCCCGCTTTTTTGTTTGGAGAGATTGCAGCGGAGGTTGTGGCAGTGACGCCCATTTTAAAAGGAGGAGAGGTAATAGCAGAGGTAAAAGGCCTTGCAGAACCAATATTGGCGCAAAAGGGAATGGAGCTTGTTGACATAGAATACAGGCTGGAGCATGGACGGTGGGTTTTGCGGTTTTTTATAGATAAACCGGAGGGTATAACGGTTGATGATTGCGGCGATGTAAGCACGGAACTTGGCGCTATACTGGAAGTGAAGGATATTATACCACACAGTTATAATCTTGAGGTTTCCTCTCCAGGCCTTGACAGGGCGCTGACAAGGGAAAAGGATTTTATAAACTATAAAGGGCGAAAGGTAAAGATAAAAACCAAACAGCCGATATCCGGCAGGAGAAACTTTTCAGCAATATTGGATGATTTTAAAGAAGGAATGGTTTTTTTGATAGACAGCGAAGGCAAAAAATGGGAGATACCGTTTGAGGAGATTGAAAAGGCAAGATTAGCGTATAGCGGATAGAAAATACTGTACGCTATGCGCTTCTCCTAAACGCTATACGCTATGCGCTAACGGAGGGATTGTAAAAATGGGACTTAATCTTAATAATGTAATCGAACAGGTTGGCAAGGACAAAGGACTTGATAAAGCCATCCTTATTGAGGCCCTGGAATCCGCCATGGTCAAGGCAGCTGAAAAAAAGCACGGTCAGAACAAGGTCATAGAAGCGCACTTTAATGAAGAACTGGGCGAAATAGAATTGTTTCAGTTTAAGACTGTTGTAGAACATATAACCAACCCTGATCAGGAGGTATCGCTTGATGAGGCCCATGAACTTGATCCAGAGGCGGCTCTCGGCGACAGCCTCGGCATAAAACTTGATACCAGCGAGTTTGGCAGAATCGCCGCCCAGACAGCAAAGCAGATTATTATTCAGAAGGTGCGGGAGGCTGAAAGGAATGTCGTATATAACGAGTATATAAATAAACGGGGAGAGATTGTAACAGGGATAGTCCACACCTTTGAAAGGGGCGATATCATTGTAGATCTCGGAAGGGCCGAGGCTGTTCTCCCCAGAGACGAGCAGGTGAGAAGAGAGGGCTATCGCCAGGGTGACAGGATACGGGCATTGATCATTGATGTCCGAAATATTCAGAAAGGTCCTCAGATTGCGCTTTCCAGGACGCATCCGAATTTTGTAGCCAAGCTCTTTGAGATGGAAGTGCCTGAGATCTATGAAGGCATTATCAACATAAAAGGCATTGCGCGGGAGCCGGGAGACAGGACAAAGATAGCGGTGGCCTCCAATGACCAGGCGGTTGACCCTGTCGGCGCATGTGTTGGAGTAAAAGGCTCAAGGGTTCAGGCCGTTGTCCAGGAATTAAGGGGCGAAAAGATTGATATAGTTCCGTGGTCTGACGAGCCTGCCAAATTTATCAGCAACGCCCTCTTGCCTGCGCAAATAGCCAGGGTTATTGTGGATGAGACCGACCATGCAATGGAGGTTATCGTGCCTGATGATCAGCTTTCTCTGGCCATAGGCAAGAGAGGGCAGAATGTAAGGCTGGCTGCAAGACTTACCGGCTGGAAGATAGATATCCGGACCGAAACAGAGGCAAAAAAGGTCACCATGGAAGAGGTCATGGCAGGCGCCGAGATTCTGGCCGGCCAACCTGAGAATGCAGCGCTGCAGAGTAAAGAGGAGCTGGGCAAGGCAGGCGCGGACGATGCGTCTCTGCTTCCCGGCGTCGGACCAAAAACCATGGAAGCGCTTAAGAACATCGGATTGAATACGGTAGCGGATATCATTGATGCAGGCATAGAAAGGCTTTCGGCCATAGAGGGTATTGGCTTGAAAAAGGCTGAGAAATTACTGGAGGCAGCAAAGAAACATTTGGAAGGATAACAATAATGGCAGAAAAAAAGAAAGAACAAGAAAAAACTGACCTGCCTGTGCAGACAGGTAAAAAGATAGAGGAAAAGCGAATAAAACCCACGCTTATACGGAGGAGGGCCGCCCTGCCTGTCAGGCAGACAGGTCAACCTGCAGAGGCAGAAAAGGAGAAGTCTGTTCAAAAGGCAGGGGAAGCGAAGATTGTAGAAAAACCAGAGATTAAAATACCGGAAAAGGGGAAGAAACCCGCCAAGGGTAAAAAAGAGGACAAAGAGGCAAAACCGGTTTATCCTGTCCCTGCGAGCGTCATACCTCCGGAGAAAATACCCGAAGAAAAGCATGTCATAAGAGAGGTAAAGATCACAGCCCAGGAAAGGCCTGCGAAGAAAAAACAGTTTGAGAGAAGAGCGCCGTTTGGCAAGAAAGGCAAATTTGAAAGGCTGGAAAAGTTTGACAAAATAAAAGCGCCTGCAAGGGAAAGGGAGCTTAAAAAGACCGAAATAACGGTGCCGAAAGCGGCAAAAAGGGTTATCAGGATTGCCGATGCCATAAGCGTTGGAGACCTGTCTCAAAGACTTGGCGTCAAGGCCGGCGATATTATAAAAAAACTGATGGACCTCGGCGTCATGGCAACCATAAATCAATTTATAGATGTGGATGCCGCAACTTTGGTTGCATCTGATTTTGAATATGAAGTGGAGAGCATTGCCCCGCAGGAAGAACTGCTCATGGAAGAAACTGCATCGGTTTCAGGCGAACTTAAAGCCAGACCGCCTGTTGTTACGGTTATGGGACATGTTGACCACGGCAAGACCTCACTTCTGGACGCCATAAGAAAAACCAATGTGGCCGCCGGAGAGGCAGGCGGCATCACTCAACACATAGGAGCCTATCATGTCCATCTTGAGAAAGGGGATATAACATTTCTTGACACCCCTGGCCATGAGGCATTCACGGCAATGAGGGCAAGAGGCGCCAAGGTCACTGATATTGTAGTGCTGGTGGTGGCGGCAGACGACGGGGTCATGCCGCAGACCATAGAGGCTATAAACCATGCCAAGGCCGCCCATGTCCCGATAATTGTTGCAATCAACAAGATCGATCTCCCGGGCGCTGACCCTAACAGGGTAAAACAGGCATTGACAGAATATGGCCTGGTGTCGGAGGCGTGGGGCGGGAATACCATATTTGCCGAGGTTTCCGCAAAAAAGGGGATCGGCATTAAAGAACTTCTTGAGCTCATCCTCCTTCAGGCCGAGGTGATGGAGTTAAAGGCGAATCCGGAAAGGCCTGCCAAAGGCGCTGTTGTTGAGGCAAAGCTTGATAAAGGCCGCGGGCCGGTTGCCACGGTCCTGGTGCATGAAGGAACTGTAAAGACAGGCGATGCATTTGTAAGCGGTGTGCATTCAGGAAGGGTCAGGGCGATGATAAACGACTGGGGGAAAAAGGTGGATGAGGCATTGCCTTCTATGCCTGTCGAGGTTTTGGGGCTTTCAGGCGTTCCCGAGGCCGGCGATGTGTTTTCCGTTGTAAGGGATGAGGTGACTGCAAAGCAGATTGCCGGCATGCGGCTTAAAAAGAAGCAGGAGGCAGAGGTTAAAAAGACGGCAAAGATAAGCCTCACAGAGTTATATGAAAAGATTAAGATGGGCGAGGTGAAAGAACTTGGCATAGTTGTAAAAGCTGATGTTCAGGGTTCTGTAGAGGCTGTCAAAGAGGCATTAAATAAGCTTCCAACTGATGCCATAAAAATAAATATCATACACAGCGCAGTAGGAGGCATTACAGAGGGCGATATAATGCTGGCGGCTGCATCCAATGCAATAGTGGTCGGCTTCAATGTAAGGCCGGAGCCAAAAACCCAGGCTCTTGCAGACAAAGAGGGCGTGGATTTAAGGCTTTACAGCATCATATACGAATTGATAGATGACATAAAAAAGGCTATGGAAGGAATGCTGGCGCCTACCATCAAAGAAAATATACTGGGAAGGGCATCGGTGAGAGAGGCCTTCCGCGTGTCAAAGATAGGAACTGTCGCAGGATGCTATGTTACAGACGGAAAGATACTCCGGGGAAGCATGGTAAGACTTATAAGGGATAATGCGGTGGTATATGACGGAAAAATGGCTTCTTTAAAGAGATTCAAGGATGATGTTAAAGAAGTTGCAACAGGCTATGAATGCGGAATTGCCATAGAAGGATTTAACGATATTAAGGTGGGCGATATAATAGAGGCATATCAGATGGAAGAGGTGGCAACGAAGTTATAAAACAGACTACAAGTTGTTAGTCTAATAGTCTAAAAGTAAAAAAACTTTCTGCCTTTAGACTTGTAGGCTTTTAGACTGTATTTTTATGGTTGTCGGCATTTGCCAAATAGACTTGCTCATACATCAGGCTCATTCGCTCAAGGAGAAGCGGAAGGTTTTGAAGGCGGTCGTTGAGCGGGTGAAAAATAAATTCAACGCATCCGTTGCAGAGACCGGCGATAATGATGTGTGGCAGAGGTCGCAGATAGGTCTGTCGGTGGTCGGCAATGACAGCGGCCATATCAACTCAACCCTCGACGCCATACTCAATTTCATAGAATCGCTCCATCTGGCCGAGGTCGTTGATCACAAGATGGAGATTATTACAGACTACAAGTCTACAAGTTGTTAGACTACAAGTTTTAAAACTCGTAGTCTTGTAGACTTTTAGTCTTGTAGACTGTATTTACCATGTCTTACAACCGCCCCGAACGAGTCGGAGAAGAGATACGAAAAGAGATTGCAGTAATGCTCTTTGGCGAGATTCATGACCCGAGGATAGGCTTTGTTACAATAACCAGAGTCATAGTAACAAAAGACCTCCGTCAGGCAAAGGTATATTTCAGCATGATGGGCAGCGAGGAGGATAAGAAAAAGACACTGGAAGGCCTCCAGAGCGCAAGCGGTTATGTGAGAAGAGAGATTGGCAAACGGCTCAAACTAAGATATTTTCCGGAACTTACATTTAAATTTGACGACTCGCTGGAATATTCAAGCCACATAGAAGAGATAATTAAGGAGATCAAAAGTGACTCAAAAATATAAGCAGGTAATAAATGAAATCAGACACGGGAATAGCTTCCTGGTAGCTTCGCATGTCAACCCGGAAGGCGATGCGGTCGGTTCCCTGCTTTCCCTTACCCTGGGACTCAAAGGGCTTCAAAAGGATGTAACTGCATACCTGTATGACCCTGTCCCGAAAACCTTTAAATTTCTCCCCTTTGCAGATAAGGTCGTCAATAAGATAGATGAGAACAAAATCTATGACGCTGTTCTTGTTGTAGACTGCGGACAGAAAGACAGGCTTGGAGAGGACTTTGGCAAGATAAAAAACAGGGGAAAACTTATCAATATAGACCACCATGCCACAAATGACCGTTTCGGCGATATAAATGTGATAGATGCCGATGCCTGCGCCTCAGGCGAAATGGTATATGACCTTTTAAAGGAGATGCCTGTTTCAATAACCCGCGATATGGCAATAAATATTTACACTTCCATACTTACAGACACAGGCTCATTCAGATACTCCTGCGCCACGCCTAAGGCATTCGGCATAGCAGGAGAAATGCTTAAACTCGGCGCTAATCCGTGGGATATATCTCAAAGGGTATACGAGAGCAATCCTGTCAACAAATTGAAGCTGCTTGCATCTGTGCTGGATACATTAGAGCTGACAAATGACGGAAAGGTTGCATCTCTGGTAGTTACGCTTGATATGCTTAATAAGGCAAATGCCACCAAGGAAGAAGCCGATGGATTTGTAAACTATGCAAGAACAATTGAAGGGGTTGAGGTTGGAGTTTTGCTCAGAGAGGCAAAACCGGGAGAGTATAAGATAAGTTTCAGGTCAAGAGGCAGGATAGATGTCGCCGAGATTTCACAGGAATTCGGCGGCGGCGGCCACATGAATGCGGCAGGATGCAATATAAAGGGCAATCTTAAAGATATAAAAGAAAAAGTCATATCTGCAACAGAAAAAAGGATACACGGAACAGTATCAATATGAACGGCGTTTTGATAATAGATAAGCCGGCAGGCCCCACATCGCATGATGTTGTGCTCATGGTAAAAAAGGCATTAAGGGCAAAAAAGGTGGGACACATTGGCACCCTTGACCCTCTTGCAACCGGCGTTTTGCCTCTTTGCATAAACGACGCCACAAGGCTTGCCAGATTTTTGGAAGACGGGAAAAAGGAATATCTGGCAACAATAAAATTAGGGGAAGAGACCGACACCTATGACAGCGAAGGCAAGGTGGTAGCAAAAGGAGATACAACAGCTATTGCTAAAGAAAATATAGTTTCTGTCATAAATGATTTTAAAGGCAGAATAAAACAAATCCCGCCGATGTTTTCCGCCGTGAAAATGAATGGCGCCCCTCTTTATAAGCTGGCAAGAGGGCATGTTGAGGTTGAAAGAAAACCGCGCGACCTGGAGATTTACAGCATAGAGGTCTCAAATATCACAATGCCATGCGTCACCTTTCAGGTTATATGTTCCAAAGGAACATATATCAGAAGCCTCGCATTTGATATAGGGAGAAAACTCGGCTGCGGCGCCCATCTTGCCGGTTTGAGAAGGATAAAGAGCGGGATGTTTTCTCTCTCTGACAGCATCAAAGTAAATGCCCTTAAAGATTTGCAAGAAAATATGCTGGATCAAAATATCATGCCTGTTGAAAGGCTTTTTGCAGATACACCTGCTATAGAGGTTGACGAAACAACAGCAGGCAGGATAAGGGACGGCATAGCGCCAAAATTTTCTTCTTCCATTGGAGATAATGAGATGGTAAGATTCATGGCCAATGGGAAAATTGTCGCCCTTGCCACATATAAAGGCATAGATGGATTTAAATTAGAAAGGGTATTTAAAGACAGGCTATAGGCAATAGGTAATAGGCTATGGCAGTTAAATAAAGGAGGTAACAGGAGTATGCTTACACAAGAAAGAAAACAGGAGGTTATAAAAACCTTCAAGAGAAAAGAAACGGATACCGGCTCGCCGGAGGTGCAGATTGCCCTTTTGACTGAGAGGGTAAGCTACCTGACCGATCATTTCAAGGCGCATGCGGACGACCACCATTCCAGAAGGGGACTATTAAGATTAGTCGGCCAAAGAAGAAGCCTGCTTGAATATCTGAAAAAAAAAAGATGCTGCGAGATATAAGACCGTTGTTGATAAATTAGGCTTGAGGAAATAAAATAAAATCAGGCAAGAGGCAAGAGGTTATAGGCAATAGGTAAAACAAAAACCTATAGCCTATTGCCCATAGCCTGCTTTTTAAAAGGGAGACTTTCAAACTAATGACAAAACAATATGAAATAGATTTTGGCGGCAGACCTTTATCTATAGAGATAGGAAAGATGGCAAAACAGGCAAATGGCTCTGCGGTGGTGAGATACGGGGATACCGTGGTTCTGGTTACTGCCTGCGCGGCAAAAGAGGCGGCAGCAGGAAAAGACTTTCTTCCGCTCACAGTGAATTATATGGAAATGAC
>JACQEJ010000158.1 GCA_016200645.1 Deltaproteobacteria bacterium
ATATCCAAAGGCCTCGGCATAATATCAGACTCCTACATGGACAGATTTGAAAAAAGGTGTCAAGAGGCAAAAGTGCATTGCATCCGCAAAAACAGAGAAGGCAAAAACTTTGCGGAACTCCTCAAAGAAATAGACGAAGGCGGATATGACCTTACAGTCATGGGCAGTCTCGGCATGGGAGTAGTAGAAAACAGCATCATAGGCGGCGTTTGTGAAAGAGTTGCAAGAAAAACAAGAAAAGACCTTCTCATAGTTAAATCCGAAACCCTAAATCCGGAATCAGAAATCCTCAAAAAAATCCTTGTTGCCATAGACGGAAGCCCATACTCCTACTGGGGACTCATAGTTGCCCTTAACCTTAAAAAGGCATGGGGACAGATTTCAAATCTGTCCCCACAAATAGAAGCAGTAGCAGCCTTTGACCCCTACTTCCATCAAATAGCATTCAAAAACATAAAAGACGCTTTATCAGAAGAAGCAGCCAAAGTCTTCAAATTCAAAGAACAAGAAAAACTCCACGATGAAATCATAGACAAAGGCATGGCAAAACTCTACCAGGGCTGCCTTGACACAGCAGCCCAAATAGCCAAGACAAAAGGGATAGACATAAAGACCACCCTTTTGGCAGGCAAGGCATACAACGAAATAATAAAACACATCCAGCTCACAAAACCCGGTCTTCTCATAATAGGCAGATGCGGCCTCCACCATGTAAAAGAATCAGACATGGGGAGCAATGCGGAAAACCTCTTAAGACTTGCCCCGTGCAACATATTCATAGGCGCAAGAGGATTCAACCCCGAAGAAATCATAAAAACCAATACAAACGCCCTGCCATGCATAGAATGGACAGAAGGCGCATTAAAGAGAGTGGAAAAGATTCCTCCCTTTGCCCAAGGAATGGCAAAAAAGGCCATAGAAGACTATGCAAGGGAAAAAGGGCAAAACATGATAACTGAGAAGATAATTGATGAGGCAACCAATAAACTCCTTCCGCCTTCTGCAAAGAGGGCGATGGGGATAGAGGAGTAGATTGTCTTATTTTTTTCTTGACAAGAGGGAGTTTAAAGGTTAACATTATAAAAAATACAAGAGGAGGGGTTTATGATAATCAAGAAATTGGCCAAAGGCATAGTGTTGTGCAGCATGGCGTCATTTTTATTTGTAGGCGTAGGAAATGCAGGCGAGAAGACAACAAAGCCATCTAAACAGGAAGCAGCGAAACTGGCGCTTCTGCATCAAACGAATGGAAATAAATACGATGATAACGGTCAGCTCAAAGAGGCAATCGATGAATATAGGCAATCTCTGGAATATGTTGCTGACGATACCAATACGCTTTTTAACCTCGCTGTTGTATATTTGAAGGTCAATAAACCAGCCGACGCCGCAGCAGTGCTGGAAAAGGTGGTCAAAATTGCAACGGATGATACAGAGAGTTATAATCTTCTCGGTATTGCATACAGGGGATGTGGAAGAGAGACAGAGGCAAAGAAGGCATGGGAAACATCCCTCAAAATAAATCAGGACCAGCCAAAGATAAAAGCAATGATGGACGAGAAGGTAGATTCTGTGCCTACCCAGCAGAACTAATTATTTTTAATTCTCATAATTTAAAAATCCCCATAACCACACCCATGGCTATGGGGATTTTTTTATGACAAAGGAGAAAAGCTATGTTAGATAAATTCAAACCCGAACATGTTAACTGGAGACACTATTTCGGCGGCCTGGCATTTATAATGATAATATTGCAGCTGGCAACCGGCCTGTTCCTGATATTCTTTTATGAGCCGACCCTGGCGGATGCCTATAAAACGGTTCAGAGGATATCAAACGAGATTTATGGCGGCGGCCTCATCCGCAACCTCCATCGCTGGATACCGGGGCTTTTGTTTATCGCCGTCCTTGTTCATACCATACGATGTTTTCTGAGAAAGGATTTCTCAAACCAACAGAAAAGGGTTTTGTGGCTGACAGGGGTTTTGCTCCTGCTGCCGCTGTTTTTGCTGATAGCTACCGGCCTGATAATACCGTGGGAATGGAAAGGCTACTGGTTTATGGAGATGGTGCCGAATTATTTCGGAACAGTCCCGATCATTGGCCCTCAATTGAAATCATTTTTTATGGATACCTATACTATTCCAAGATATTATGCGCTTCATATCCTGGTATTTCCGCTCATCACATTCGTGCTGGCGGACTATCATCTGCTTGTTAAAGTCAGGAAGCGGGGGATATTCCGCTACCTCTTAAAACATACGATAGCCGCCCTTCCATTTTTAATATTGCTGTTTTATCTTGCCGTAACGGTGCAGATCCCCTCTGCTGACCCGCAGGAAGCGCCCATGCCGCTGGAAGGGGCAAATATTCTGGCGCCCGAATGGTATTTTTTAATAGTCCTTCTCCCTTTTATGTATCTTAAGAACAGTCCGTGGATTCCGTTTATTTCGATATTCGCGCCATTACTGGTGCTTTTTGTGGCTGCGTTTATGCCGTATTATTTAAAGGGGAGTAAAGGGAGTGAAGCGGAATCGTATGAGGGACATCACAGGGCAGCAGGTATAAGGCTTGTCTGGCATAAATTGCTGCGAAACAACCTTGTGCGAAAGATTGCCACAGGCATTGTTGTTGCTTTAATCACACTCTTCTTTGCCGGTCTCATCTATGTGGGGAGCTATAACTCTCCTACATTTGGCTGCAATTCCTGCCACAATATATCAAAGGGCGAGCGACTTGGCATCCCGCCCCAATTTTTTAAAGACCGCTCAAAGATTCCGCTCTTAAATGATAATGAGTGGATGATGAGACACTGGTATTATCCCAACGAGGTCTGGTGATATGACAAAGAAAAGGGGCATCCTGATTGCTATTATTGTCTTTCTTGCTGCCGCAGGTCTCTATCTGGCCTTGCTCGGAAATGACACAAAGGCGGTGAGAGAGGCGGCGGACAGGTATATAAAGGCTGTGCGGGATAGAAATTTTGCCGTTATCTATGAAATGAATGCCGATTCCCAGAAACGGAAATTATTCATAGAAAGGAGGTCTTACGACCTCAAAGACAGCAGCGCAGACAAGAATGAACTTCTCAAGCAGGCCTATAGCGAACAAAAAGAATCTTTTGATTCAACCCAGACGGCATTTGATCTTAATGACATCTGGTCTGAAAAGTTTGTTTTTATCCCGGACATGAACTACAGGATACTCAATGTGGCCATGGAACAGGATATAGAAAATCCGACGGCGTTTTATGTAAAGAGGATAAATGCCAACGTTGAAGTGGAGGTTGAATATGCCAAAAAAGAAACCGCCCCTGTCTTTGAAGGCAGAAGTATAAGAAAGGCAGATTATCTCATCAGGATGATACACAGTAGAAACATTGCGCGGGTGGTTAAAGATATTGCAGTTGATGACAGGTGGTTGTTCAAGGGGATTGCCGTAAAGCATGGGAGCGCGGTTTTCTGGTAGGCGCCAATGCTTTCAACTGCCATAGCTTGCTGTAAGCCCTGCCTTGCAGGCAGGGTTGAGGCGAGCGGTCGTAAGACCAATCTTTTAACATGGAATAAAATTTTGTCTTCCTCTGCAGTCAAGAAGCCCCGCCCTGTGGGCGGGGTTCTTCACCTTTATCAGATAAGCTTACCCGGTTCCGCCATAAACCTATGGCAAAAAAGATTATCCCGCCACCCATCATGTAGATGTAAAATTCCGAAATTTCTATCCCTGCCTTTAAGGAAAACATAATATTGATCATGCCGAGGAAAAAAAGGACGCTCCCGAAAACCCTTAACCCAACTCCTCGCTTGGGTTTTATTTCCTCTTTGTCTTCCATGAAAGACTTCTCCTCGCCTCGTATCTGTCCAAATCGTGGACAACCTGTCCTTAGCCTTTAGGTCGTAATAACATAATCTAAAGCTGCCGGGAAGTCAATCTGAAGTTAATTAATATAAAGACATAAATTGGGTTCAGTGTTTACAGCAAGGGCAAAAAGTATTGACAACTCTTCTTGCTGTGTTAAAATATGAAACATGGCGAAAAAACAGTTCCGAACTATTTGTATATTGTTCTCCATTTATTTCTTCATCTATGCCGCCTCTCCTCTTTTATATAGTTATGAGCCAAGAAATGTAAGCGGACTGACCAATAGTTCTGTTATTAATCTGCAGCTGTTGGTTGTTGACCTGGTGCTATCAAATCTGTCTCGCGATATGGGACAAGATAACCACCATTCTATCAATCTCCTTTTCAGGCAAAAGCAGGCGATTTTATCTTCACCGGATAGTTTAAACACAGAAAATAAACCGATAACAAGCTTAGATAAAATAAGGGATATTACCGCACCACCCACAACATCTATTTATATACTAGCGGCTTATGACAATGGGTCTAACTTCCACGAAGATTTTCATAAATTCCATTCCGGTCTTTCACCGCCTTCGGCATACCTCTAAAAATTTCATTGTCTTCTGAGAATTTTCAAAAAAAAGGAGAAAAAAGATGAAAAGGACACTTCTATCAATCATCACTATTATTATGATGAGCCTCGTGATAACAGCGGGGTGCAGCAAAAAGGTGGTTAAAACTGAGGCGGAAGGTAAAGGGGCTAAAGAGGCGCAAAAGGTTGAGGCTGTGAAGCCTGAGGCTGTAAAACATGAGGTTAGCAAACCTCAAGCCAAAGAAGAAGTAGAGGTTAAGAAAGAAGAAGCGGTCAAGGCAGAGGAGACAGCCGGGAAACAGCCCGCCGCGCCTGCGCAGGCAAAAGGGATTGAAGACATATTCTTTGATTTTGATAGATTTTCCATCAGGGATGACGCAAAACCGACCCTTGAGGAGAATGCCAGATATTTTAAGGAGGCCGATAAAAACCTCAAAGTGGTCATAGAAGGGCATTGCGATGAGAGGGGGACATCGGAATACAACATCGCCCTTGGTGAAAGACGGGCAAAGGCTGCGCAGAAATACCTGATAGACCTGGGGATAGATCAATCGAGAATATCCATAATAAGCTATGGCAAGGAAAGGCCCTTCTGCGCTGACCATAACGAACAGTGCTGGCAGGAAAATAGAAGGGATCATTTTGTCACAAACTAACCCCGCTTCACTCAGAAGACCCCCGATGTTATATCGTGGGTCTTCTTATCCCCAAAATCCTAAACCCCCGCACCAAAATCTTTGGGTGTAGGGGTAAACCCCCACACCAAAATTTTTGGTGTGGGGGTAAATCGGATTTTGGGTTATTCTGGTTTCCTTGATTAAAGAATGGATATGAGGTAAAATGCCGGATGAAGGGATTTACCATGAGGAAGCTATTCATAGCGGGGGTTTTGTTAATCCCCCTTTTTCTATCCGCAAACCAGATATTGGCGTCCGATTTATCCATTGGCAGGATGAGGGCGGTGGTATGGCCTGAATATGATGACCCTGGCATCCTGGTTATCTATGATGGCAGATTCAAGGATGAAGGCTTATTCCCTGCTGAAACGACCTTTATAATACCAAAGGGGAGCGTTATAAGCGACGCATGCAGCCTCTCTCCAAAGGGTCAGCACTTTTGCCAGCTTTACAGGCAAAGAACTGTCGGCGATAAGGATGAGGTGCGGCTTAAATTGCCCTATCCGAATTTTTATTTGAGTTTTCATGTGAATCCATTCAAGGGAACGGGGGCGGAAAAGAATTTTTCATACTCGGTGAATGTTAATCATCCCACAGAAAAGTTGGAGGTGGATATCCAGAGACCATTAAGGGCGGAAGGATTCAAGATAACGCCACAGTCATCTGACATATCGGAGAAAAAGGGTTTTGAGCATTACGGCTATACATTGGAGAATGTGCCAAAGGGGAAGGTTATAGATTTTAAAGTTGAATATGTAAAGAAGGATAATCAGCCGTCTGTTGACATAAAATATTCGCCCATGGCAGGGTCAAAGACATGGGGTTCACCGTATGAGACCCCTCGGGTGTCAATCATTCTCTATGCTGCTGGTGTTTTAGGGCTTCTGCTGGTTATAGGAATGCTATGGCTTGTATTTAAGAGAAAGAGATGAATAAAGAAGTCAGCCTTATTTTCTTTTTGCTGCTTACTGTTTACTGCCTGCTGCCTGCATCTTCTTCTTATGCTTTAACCGTTCAGGAGGTTGCAACAGACCTTGCCTGTCCCTGCGAATGTCCGCTGGTGCTGGAGGATTGCAATATGAGCTGCGGCCTTGACTGGAAAGATCAGATAGGTCAGATGATAAGCCAGGGGAAGACAAAAGAGGAGATCATAAAATATTTTATAGATAAATATGGCGATGCGGCAAGGATAACACCGGTCCAAAGGATAAAAGGGAAATTTTTTAAATACACGCGGGCATTTGATACAATGGATTGGACGATTTTCTGGACGGTGATTGGCATCTGGCTTATCGGTGTGTTTATTGGCGTATATATCTTAACCAGGCGATTGCTGTCAAAGAAGGTTGCAAGGTGAGACAGTTTTTTGTAGCGCTGTTTATCTTTGCCTTTATTCTCTTCTTGGCGGCTGTTGCAGTTTTTTTTCTTCTGGTTGATACCAAACCAATGGGCAGATTGGAATATCTTAACTCAATGGCGAGGGTTACAGCCTTTCGGTTTACCGGCATGCCGAAGCTCGATGAAGCAGAGACAAAATTTCTCTATAACGGTTCATGCACAAGAAAATGTCATAGCAAAGATGTGGTGGAGAGGGCAAGGCATACCTCCAGGGAATGGGAAGAGGTGGTAAAACGGATGAGATTTGTTCATGGCGCATGGCTTACCGATAATGAAGCTACTCAGATTACACATTATCTTCAGAAAAACTACTTAAGCACTATTCCAACAATACTCTCCAATGACGCAAACAGGTTTTTAAAGCAGTATCTCTGGAGGAGCGATTTTGGCGAGAGCGATCTTTATGTTGATGTAATCTATGCGCCGCGGGAATATTATAATTTGACAGGCGGGGTTAGTGATGCAGAAAAGTATAATGTGGATGAATACACGGTCTTTCTCATTTACCTCAATACCCATCAGGAGAGGTTCCCGCCGCCTGCCATGGACAAGATGGCTGTCTTGAAGGATAAGGATGGCAGAATGTATGAGCCGATTGACTGGAAGGTATCTTATGAAAGCGGCGATTTGCATCATAGGGAAGGCATACTAAGATTTAAGAAGATAAAGAGCGATACAGGCTTTATGGAACTTGTTTTGAGAGACCTTCCGGGTCAAAAGGAGCGGTTGTTTAGATGGGACTTGCCGGTGCCGGAGTTTAAGGGAAAGTAAAATGGAAATTGTAGTCAAGGGTCAGAAGTCAGAAGTAAAAGAGAGAAGGGTCAAGGGTCAAGGGTCAAGGGTCAAGATAAGAAAACTTGCAACTTGCAACCTGCGACTTGTAACTTTTATTTTACTGTTTACTGTAATAACCGGCTGCGGACAAAAAGCCGAAGAAGACGGCATAAGAAAGGCCCTGCCAAAGGAAGGGGATGTCGCTGCGCAATTCTCCCTGAGATTGTTGAATGGCAAGAAATTCAGGCTGGAGGATATGAAAGGCAGGCCAGTGGTAGTAAACTTCTTTGCGTCTTGGTGCCGCCCTTGCAGGACAGAGGCGCCTGTTTTGCAGAGGGTGTATGAAACATATAAAGATAAGGGAATGGTATTCATAGGTATTGCTATTGAGGATAAAGAGGCAAAGGTAGCGGCGTATGTGAAGGAATTTGGAATTGCATTTCCTGTTGGCATTGACGCTACCGGCAATATTGCAGAGGCGTATAAAATCTACGGCATACCAAAGACCTTTATCATGGATAAGCATGGACGCTTTTCGTATATACGAATGGGCGAGATTACAGAGGCCGACTTGATAAAGGAGATAGAGAAGGTGGTAAAATAATGAAGGCAATGGCGGGGCACCCATCCGAAGGATGGGTCGGGCAAAAGGCAATAGGTAAAAATAAGATTCAAGATGCAAGATTCAAGATGCAAGATTCAAGATGCAGGTCTTTACTTGCAACCTGCAACCTGCAACTTATAACTTTCATTTTACTGTTCGCTGTAGTAACAGGCTGCGGCGGTCCGCAGAATAAACAGCCCACGGTGAAGGTTGGCACACCAGCCCCTGCATTTGCCTTAAATCTTGTAAACGGAGGCTCTATAACCCTTGACAGCTTTAAGGGAAAGCCCATGGTTATAACCTTTATGGCCTCATGGTGTCCTTGCTCCAATGAGAGCGCCCCTGTATTTAAAGAGGCTTACCGCAAGTATAATCCAAAGGGTGTGGAATTTCTGATGATAGGCGTTCAGGATTCGCAGTCCAAGTTTAAAAATTTCGTGGATAAAAAACAGTTACCTTTCCCTGCCGGTTTTGACAAAGGTGATAAAATAGCAAGGCTCTACGGCGTCAATGCCCCGCCCACAACGTTCTTTATAGGCAGGGACGGCAAGATAGCCAGGGCATTCTACGGCAAGCTTGTTGAAATAGAAAAGCTGTCGGCCTGGGTTGAGGAGATAGTAAAAGACAGGCTATAGGCAATGGGCTATAGGTTTTTCCTATTGCCTATAGCCTCTTGCCTCTTGCCTGTTTTTAACAATATGGAACCCGTACATCATCACGAGATAGTAAATTTGATTTCCGATGTCAGTTTTTCCGAGGCATTTCTCGGGGCATTTCTATCTTTCTTTTCCATCTGGCAGTTTTGTATAGCCCAGATAAGCCCGTTTTTTATGGCATTCATAACAGGTGTCTATCTGCTGGAGGGGAGCGGCGTCAGGAAATCTGTCATAAGCCTCTTTGTCATATCGCTCGGATATCTGGCGGGTTTTAGCATTATCTTTTCCTTGCTCGGTTCATCCGGCATCGGCACAGCCGGGTACCTGCTCTATCATATAAAAAATTTGAGGGTGTTATCGGGTATCTTTGTGCTGTTGACGGGGGCGCTGATAGCAGGCGCGGCCTTTCTCAGGAATCTTGCTCCGGTTTTACCCCGCATCTTTTGGGGGCTTGCGCCATTTATCGGCGCTTCCTTTGCCTTTATCTATTCCCCCTGTATCCCGCCTACCCTTTCCGGGGTTCTCAATTATGCCAGCATGCCGGAAAATGCAGCAAGAGGGCTATTGCTTCTTGTAGTATACGGTATCGGCTTGAGCGCTGCGTTTGTTTCTGTTGGCGCGCCTCTTGCGATAGCTGTCGGCTGGCTTACAAAAGGAGTGAAAAGGTCGGGCCTTGTGATTTTCGGGTGCGCCTTGGCTCTCATGGTGATGGGAATAATGGCTGTCACAGGTATAATGATTTATTATAAGGCATTTCTTCTTAGTTTTTTTGTTGAATGAGATTATTGCTTGCAATCAAAATAAGCCTTTTATGAAAGGTTATAAATGACATTTTTGCCGCATGCGGCAGAAGTGCATTTTTTTCTTGACATTTAAAAATTCCAATTCTATATTTAGGCAGTCTTGGAATAAAGAACTGCTAATTAACTGTTGACAATCTCTTATTAAGGGAGGTGAAAAGGTGACGGAAGGCTTTTTTGATGAGTGTTTTAAATTTTCAGATAAAAATAATCAAGGAGGTGAGAAAAATGAAGGCAGCAAAAAGATGTAGTTTTGTGTTTGCAGTAATCGGGTTTTTTGCGTGGCTTGTTCTGCCCGGAATTGTTGCCGCAGCCGACAGAGATTGGCATGTTGAGGAAACATCGCCCAACGATGCCCCTCTGCAGGATCCAATGCTTATGTATAACGCAGGCGGGACAGACGGTTCGGTCGCGGTAATCGATATCCCGAGCATGAGGACATACAGGCACATCCTTGTGGGTGTTGACCTGCATGAGCCGGTGTTCAGCGCCCCGACTAATGAGGGCACCAAGAACCTCATACCGGACGGCAAATACCTGTATGTTGATGACAAGGCAGCAAATACCGTCGGTGTTATCAACCTGCAGTTGGGTTCTCTGGAAAGGCTTATTACTTTGCCTTTTCCATTCGGTGTCCACCACATAACACTTGGACCGGATGGAAAGACACTGTATGCATCAGGCGAATTGACCGGTAAAATGTTAAAGCTTGATATCGCCACAGGCAAGTCCCAGGTTATTGATTGGGGCCCTGCGCCAAGCGCTCCAGATTATCTGGACATCAACAAGAAGGCAGGGAATCCCAACAAAAAGCAATATCTCTTTTCCGGCAATTATTACCATTCCACAGTCGGTGTTTTTGAGTTGAATCCCTTTAAGCTGATAAAGGAGATTCCGGTTGGAAAGAATCCCCATGGAACAGATGCTGAGCCGAAGGGGAGATATATCCAGGTGGCAGACAAGCTTTCCGCAACAATTACCTTTATTGATGTGGATAAGCTGGCTGTTAAGAAGGTATTGCCGGCAGGCGCAGGTCCGCTCCACAATGTGTTTGACAACAAAGGCAATGCATATACAAGCTGCTTTGTTGCAGACTCTGTTGTAAAGACGGATTTAAACAAGCTTGAAATTGTTGACGAATACCCGATCCATTACAGAATAGGACACATTGCAGTAAGCCCGGATGACAACTATGTCATTGCTCTGAATAAATTTTCAACAGGGTTGTTTAGCCCGACAGGCATTAGGTGGCCTGTGAATCATGAACTGCTTGATGTAAAAGTGGGCAGCCCAACATACGGCAAGACCCTCAAGATTATCCCGGTTGACGGCGAGCCCCACAATGCCAAGATCCTCTTTGCCCACCTTATAAAGGACTGGACAATGGGTCAGGCTGAGAAGGGTCTTGTGACCAGCGCAACGCCTGAAATCAGGCCGGTGCATCTGGGCGGCGCAAAGATTTCCTATCTCCCGATGGATACGCAGAAGCCGGGCATTGTTCAGAAGGGCGATGTGAAGGAGATCCATGTAAAGGCATTCAGCTACGGTTATGTCCCAAGGCAGATCAGGGTGAACAAGGGCGATAAGGTGAGAATCATCGTAACCAACATTGACAAGGCGTCAGGTATCACAAAGAACCCTGATGTTATCATGGGCTTTACCATCTACGGACCCTATGCAACAAGGACAATGCTCCATGTCCCGAGGGGCGTATCTCTGATGACAGAGTTTGTTGCTGATACTGCTGGCGAGTACGAAATCTACTGCGAGACATTCTGCGGGCCGCTCCACCTTGAGATGAGGGCTGCGTTCTTTGTTGACGGTCCAAAAGGGCAGTCAGATTTTGCAACAGGCGATTATGACGAGGCAGCGGAGCAGAAGCAGTTAGGTCTGCAGCCAGGGCAGTTAGAGGGTGGAAACAAGGAAGTTGTTCCCAATCTGAATCAACTGTAATATCTATAGTTTTAAAACATCAAGGTTATGTCCCCCGATATGCATCGGGGGACATAACTATTTTAGGGCTATTTAAGGACAAATGAGTCCAATTTACAGCCAAAAGATTATCAGGCTTACATTATGAAGAAAATAACAGTCTTGGCAATATTGGTCATATCTTTTACAATTGGTTTTCTGACATCAGGGTGCGGTAAGTCCAGCCAGCCTGCGGAAAGTCCTGAAGAAGTGGTAAAGAAATTCTATGCCTATGTTAAAGAGGGCGGGCCTACTACCCTTGGAGAGGCATATAAGCTCTGCAGCACAAAGCGCTATAAGCTGCATGAGGATAGATTCATGGACATTGTCTCGAAATATTCCAAAGATATGAAGGTTAATGTCATAAACAGTCAGATAATGAAGGACAGGGCTGTTGTAAAGATTGAATGCAGGGTGCCGTCAGGGTTCGGAGGAGATTATGTTCAGGAAAGCGATGTAAATCTTGACCTGGATGAGAAGACAAACACATGGAAGATAGACTTTACCGGAGAGACCCAGGCGCAGAGCAAAGAGGAACCAGGTCCCGCCGCCACCAAAGGGGAGAAATCCAGTTCGAAGAAGATGGAAGCTAAATAGGGAAAAATCTATTCAGGCATATAACTATATCGCAATAGGTTCTTTAAGGGGGTGAAATGATGTTTGCAAAGCTCGCTGACTGGTTTGAGGAACGGGCTGGATTCAAAGAATGGGTAAATAGAAAAAGAGGGCTTCCTATTCCTGACCATGTAAATTTCTTTTATTGCTTTGGCGGCATATCATTTACCATAATCCTCCTTCAGTTTATCACAGGTCTTTTTATGATCTTTTTTTATATACCCAAACCCGAAGAGGCATTCAATAGCATTCTCCGTTTTAGTAACGAGGTTACTCTTGGGTGGCTTATGCGGAATATGCACCGCTGGGGCTCAACCCTTCTTGTGGCTACACTCATTACCCATATAATTACAGTTTTTTATCACAAGGCATATCAGAGGCCAAGGGAGTTAAACTGGCTGTCTGGCGTTATCTTGTTTCTGGTTGTATTTTTCTTTAGTATTACCGGCACAATCCTTCCATGGAACTGGAGGAGCTACTGGGTTCTGGTAATATGGACGGATTATGTCGGCACATGGCCGGTTATAGGCAATGTTCTCAAATGGCCGATATTGGAATATTTTTCTGTTAGTCGAAGTTTTGTTATCCACATATTGATTCTTCCTATTATTGCGGCAACCCTTTTATTCTTTCACTTTAAGATGGTAAAAAGACATGGGATATCCGGTCCCCTTTAGTCAAAACCTTTATAAGGAGGTTAGAAAAATGGGAAGAGAAAAAACAGGTTTTCAGAGGTTATTAGTATTATTGGTTGTTTTTGGTTTAATTGTTGGGTTAAATAGCTTCTCTTTTGCTGCCGGCAGCAACAAGACCTTGAAAGTCCCGTCTGAATATAAAACCATTCAGGCTGCAATAGATGCGGCATCCAGCGGGGATGCAATACAGGCGGCTGCCGGTAAGTATCAGGAGAATATTATATTAAAGGAAGGGGTAATCCTTCAGGGCGCAGGCGCAGATGCGACAACCATTGACGGCAACGGCAAAGGGAATGTAGTTGAAGGCGCAAAAGGGGCTGTGATAGAAGGTTTTACCATAACCAACAGCGGTAAAAGGGGCACAACCGGAGATATTATGGATGTTGGCATATCCGCAAAACACGCGCCGATGACAATAGCAAATTGCAGGATTATCGGCAACAATGCAGGCATAAGGACATATTTTTCTCCCTCCAACATTATAAACAATATCGTTGCTGATAATAGGGTCTATGGCCTCTATATTCTTTACAGCGACTCATCCGTAAAGAATAACATTGTCTACAACAATGGCAGCTATGGTGTTTATAATTCCTATTCCACTCCTGAGGTAATAAACAATACTATATTCAAAAACTTTGATGGCATCTACAGCGAGGTCTCAAAGGTTGTTGTAAAAAACAATATTGTTGTCAACAACAAGTCAGCCGGCATCCGCTGGGCGGAATTCCCGGATGCCCAGAAAGGGACAGGATTTATGAAAGGGGTAGAGCCTATCCTTTCATATAATCTCGTATGGGGCAATAAAACAGACCGTGTCAATGTCTCTCCTGCGGAAGGCGATATATCAAAAGACCCGCTATTTACAGACATAGCAAAAGGCGATGTCCGCCTTAAAAAAGGCTCTCCAGCAATCAATAACGGAAGCCCTGATAATGCGGATAATGACCCTGATGCCACAAGAAATGATATTGGCGCATACGGCGGGCCCCTCGCACAAAAAACGATAACAGCCTCTCCTCAAGCCGTATCTTACGCCTCCCTCAAGATAAAGACAGAAACCCTTGAAGAGCCTGATTACGGCAGCCAGTCCACATGGAGCGGCGCGGGGGGGACAAAGTCAGGAAGAGGGCTTTTCCAGAGCTGGTGTGTATCCTGCCACGGCGCCCTTGGGAAGGGGGACGGTCAATTGGCCGATACCCTCGGCGAAGGCATCAGGCCCAGGGATTTATCAAATGCAGAACTTTTATCTGCCCGGTCTGACGAGTTCCTCTTTAAGGTAATCAAAAACGGCGGTCCCTCTGTTGGATTCTCCGATGCCATGATGAACTTCGGCGCAACTTTGAGCGATGAAGAGATAAAAAATATAATCGCCTATGTGCGAAAAGATATATGCAAATGCCAGTATAAGGGAGTTGGAGGGAAGTAATGTGAATTGGAAATTGCAAAAAGATTTAAGTTGAAAGATTTAAGTTGTCAGTTAACTTTCAACTTTCAACTTACAACTTAGGAGATACTATGTCATCAGACAAGCAAAATGAAATTACCATAACGGATCCTCGTTACGTCCCTCCCTATCCGCAGAAATTTCATAGATTCTGGCCGCGTCATGCAATTAAGGGAAGTATAGTAGTTATAATAACGATTGCTGTCATAGCAGGTTTGGCCTATAAATATAGGCTCCCTGCTCCGGCCAATCTGGCTGACAATACCGTATTGCCTGATGACGGGATGTATATACCTGGACCGGAATGGTATTTCCTCTTTTTGCTCCAGCCTTTCTGGTATTTAAAGGGCGAATTGGCAATATGGCGGTTTGTGGGTACTTTCATAATTCCGGGTTTTGTCTTTATCTTTATTATTTTAATTCCGTTCATCTTCAAAAAGAAAAGCCCCATCTCAGGGATTATCTCAAGGCTGGTTTATGTGGCGCCGCCTGTAATTGTTTTTTCCCTGATAATGGTCGGGATTGTCTCCAGCGGTTATCCTGCAAAACTGCACGGGTGTATAGCATGCCATAACCCCTCTACAGGGGTGCGCCAAAACCTTCCGCCTGCGGATGTTGCGGAATTTTACAAGGTCAACCGGCAGCGTCAGATAGAGGTGGGGAAATATCGCGCCAGCAAGACCGGGACAGAGGGAGAGTCGGTTATAGGCCAGGAGGTGGAGAGTTATAAGGATGCAAACTGGCAGATGCGGCATATATATGAGCCGACCTTTACATGGTAGGCTGAAACCAATCTGCCTGTGGTGCAGCAGACAGGAGATAGTCCTGAATGATTTTCTTGTTTGGTCAAATCATGTGCGTAAAAGAAATCTTGCTCTTTATCTGCCTTGCCTTTTCCCCTTTATCAATTTTTGCGGCAGAGAATCCATCCCATGAAGGGACGGCTGCTGAGAGGGGAAGCAAGCAGATAAAAGAATACACAATCCCAACCTCGTTCAGCAATCCTGTGGCTATTGCGAGAGATGCATCGGATAGCCTCTGGTTTGTCGAGCAGAACAGCAATAAGATAGGGCGATTTATTCCCTCTGCACAAACCTTTGAGGAATTTGATATACCCCCGATAGGTTCAATCGGGGGAAGCCCTGTCGGTATTGCAGTGGATTCCCGCAATGTTATATGGGCGACTTTATCGGCAGATAACAGCATTCTCAGCTTTTCCCCGGCTGAAAAAAAATTTAAGCGGCATCAGGTTCCAACACCGGATGCGGTTCCTTACGGTATTGCTGTAGGAAAGGATGAAGCAATATGGTTTACGGAAAGAAATGGCAATAAGGTCGGGAAACTGAATACGAGCGATGGCGTAATCAAGGAGTATAGCATCCCGACAGTCAACAGTCAGCCATCCGGGATAACCCGGGATATAAATGGCCTTGTCTGGTTTATTGAATCCGGCGGCAATAAGCTTGGACGGCTTGATCCTGAGCATGGAAAAATTAATGAATATAGGATACCCATGCCGTTTTCCAATCCATTTGATATCGTCAGTGACAAAGATGGAAATATCTGGTTTACAGAATTGAACGGCAATAAACTCGGAATGTTCAGCCCGAGTTTAAAAAAATTCAATGAGGCAATAATGCCGAGGCTTGCAACAGTGCCTTCCGGCATAGCGATAGATAAAATGGGTCGGGTATGGTTTACTGAAAACAGGGGGAACAGGGTGGGTATGTTCGAACCGATTCAATCAACCTTTACTGAATACGACATTCCTACCTATAGGAGTTTGCCTCTTGGCATTACCGTGGACAACCGCGGTATCGTGTGGTTTACAGAAACAGACAGGGATGCCAATAAGATTGGCCGGGTAGAGCTGCCCGTGCCTGCCTCTCCCGCTGAGTCCAATGCGCCTCCTGCATTTAAAACTATTACTGACTTTATACGAGCGGTTCAAATAATAGCAGGAATAGTTCTTATCCTATTTATAACTTTTACGGTCTGGTATGTCAGAAGGAGAAGGGAGAGGAGCGGTGAATAAATTTCAGATTTTAAATCCCCGATTAAAACATTCGGGGACAGGCTTAAAATTTCAAATTTTAAGCCTGCTCGCCGCTTACTGCATACTATTTGCCATGCCGGCTCTCGCAGCTGAGCCGGCAATGAAATTTTATCCTATCCCTTCGCAGCGGAGCTTCCCTTCAGCCATAACTGCCGATAAAAAGGGCCAAATATGGTTTGTAGAATTAAATGTAAATAAGCTTGCTGTATTAGAGCCTTCAACCTCCGCATTCTTTGAATACGATATCCCTACAACCAGGAGTTATCCTACTGACATAGCAGCGGACGCAAACGGCATCATCTGGTTTACGGAGCAGGATGGAAATCAGATAGGGCGGTTTGACACTAAAACAAAAACCTTTAAAGAATATGAAATACCGACCGTGGGCAGCCAGCCGGTGCGGCTTGCGATAGATGGTTCAGGTGATATCTGGTTCACAGAATTCGCAGCAAATCAGATAGGGAGGCTTGATACAAAAAAGGGCGATATCAAGGAGTATGCAATCCCAACGCAATTGAGCCAGCCTATGGGAATTGCAGTGGATGCAAAGGCGCAGGTGTGGTTTATAGAAGCCCAGTCAAATAAGCTGGCAGTGTTTTCTCCTGCTTCGGGGAAGTTTAAGGAATATACTATACCAAGCCCCTTCTGCGCCCCCAATGAGATTGCTGTTGATAAAGATGGGGGTATTTGGTTCAGCGAAAGAAAAGACCGGCGGCTCGTGAGATTTAATCCAAAGAAAAAAGAATTCAAGAGATTTGATATACCGAGCAAGGGTGTGCCGGAAGGGATGGCCTTGGATAGAAAAGGGAATATCTGGTATTGCGATAAGAGAGGCGGAAAGGTTGGGATGCTGGAACCCAGGCGGGGGGAATTTATTGAGTTTGATGCGGCGCTCAGCAATGCTCAGCCTTTTGATATTGCTCTAGGTCCTTCCGACAGCGTATGGTTTACCGACATAGGCGCGAATACTATCGGTAGGCTGGACATACATAATGCCATACCGGAAGGGCATCAACCTGCCAAATTGTCCGTCAAACTTGATGCTGAGCAGAGAAAGGTGTTTGAACAAAAACAAGGGCAAAAAAATCCTTGACAAACTCTTATACTTGGGATATATCAAGCACAGAGATACAGAGATAATAATTACAATAATAAGGAGGTTTTGCAGATGAATGTGAGTAAGTTAGGTCGGTGGACGGTGTCACTCGGTTTAGCCGGTTTCATTGTAGGTTGTCTGTGGAATATCAGTTACGCCGACGGCAAAGGCATATTTGCATCAAAGAATTGCGGCAGCTGCCATCAGATTCAGGGGCCTGCAACTGAAAAGACATTTGATGACCAGCTCAAGAAAAAAGGACCCGAGCTCTGGTATGCAGGGAGCAAGTTTAAAAAAGAGTGGTTGGAAGAATGGCTGGAAAAACCAACTACCATACGGCTGCTTAAGTATAACTCCGTTACAGAGAAGAACACCGAAAAACATCCAGCCCTTTCCAAGAAAGAGGCCGAAGAGGTTGCAGGTTATCTTATGACACTAACAGCAAAAGAGGCATCGGCAGCCGGAATAAAGGAGGCGGTAACTCCGCAGGGAAAAAATCTCTTTATGAAGAGATACGGCTGCGTTGGCTGTCATTCCATAAAGGCAGGGGCGCGGAAAGTCGGCGGCGTGAGCGGGCCTGACCTTTCTGATGCAGGAAAGAGGCTCAAGGGCGATTGGGTATACGCATACCTTAAAGAGCCGAAGGTTTTTAAGCCTGTAAAGAGGATGCCTGTGTTCGTAGGCATTATAAACGACAATGAAATGAAAATGCTGGCCGGATTTGTGGCGGGTCAAAAGTAAAAAGTAACATAAACTCAAACCTAAAGGTTTGAGTTACAGATTGCAACTCAAGGTTTTAGCCTTGAAAAACTAAAGAAAGGAGCAAGAAGAATGTTAAGAAAGATACTGTTTATTGCAATCTTTTTGATATGCATTACAGCCTTTATAGGAAAAGAGACGGCCTTTGCTGTAACCGCTGAGGAAAACTATAAGTTTTATTGTGCGCAGTGTCATGGTATGGACGGCAAAGGCGAAGGCGCAAACGCAAAACCCAAAGCAGTTGGCATTGATTTGCCGGAGATGTCAGTAACGCCAAGGAATCATACCAGCCCGGAAGATATGAATAAACTGACGGATACAGACATAGAAAATGCAATATCAGGCGGCGGCGCTTCGGTTAGCAAATCAACCATCATGCCTCCCTGGGGCAAAACCCTCACCGATGCCGAGATAAAGGATTTGACGGCTTATTTGAGAAAGCTTTGCAAGTGCAAAGG
>JACQEJ010000030.1 GCA_016200645.1 Deltaproteobacteria bacterium
AAAACCACCAACATCACGCAGTCTGCAATTGTGAGGGGAGACGGCAAGTATACGACAGTGATTGCCGCTGCGGTGCTGATACTGTAAAAACAGTAGATAGTAGACAGTAGATGGCAGCCTTACTATTAGTCTACAAGACTACGAGTTTTAAAACTTTTAGTCTAACGACTTGTAGACTTGTAGTCTGTATTATCGCTTTCCTTACTGTGACGGAGACATTTTGGCAACTATCGTTGATCTGGCATTGGCATGGGAATGGCCCTATGACCGTGATTTTATTTATGGTCTTGACAGGATATGTCAGCAGAAGGGGCTTGAAAGTTATATCATCCATCCGTCAAATCTTGATGAGACGCTGACCCGGATGGCCAATGGTGATCTTATTATCAGAGTTCTTCTTGATAGGGCATCCGATGTAATTCCAAGATTTTATGACCTTATCCATCTGGCGCGGAAGGGCTCGTTCTGGATGATAAATGAATTGTCTCTTCTTCCAAGGGCGGTTGATAAGGCGACAATGCATCTGGAATTTCTTGCCGCAGGCATTAATGTTCCATATACCATAATTTTATCCCCCTGGCAGAAGAGCCAGCGGACGGACCTTTCAGAAATAAAAAAACTTGGGAATCCGTTTATTATAAAACCAGCCTGCGGCGGCGGCGGGCTGGGTGTGGTTAAGAATGCCAGAAACATCAATCAGATTATAAACGCCAGAATGCAGATTTCGCATGACAAACATCTGCTTCAGGAAAAAATTACGCCTGTTATTTTAGGGAAAGGGAAGAAGGCATGGTTTAGGGTTTTCTATGTGGCCGGAAATGTAATCCCATGCTGGTGGGATGATGAAATACACATATATGATGAGCTTAAACCAAAAGATGTAAAAACATACAATCTTTCCAAGCTGGAAGATATTGCCAAGAAAATAGCGGAGATATGCAAGCTTGATTTCTTTTCCACAGAGATTGCCCTGACAGGCGGCGATAAGTTTATTGTGGTTGATTATGTAAATGACATGTGCGACATGAGACGAAAATCACAGCATTATGACGGCGTTCCTGATAATGTGGTGGATGAAATAACCATGAAGTTAGTAGGTTACGCAGAAACGCGTTTGAATGGGCAAAAAGATAAAATATGAGGGTTGGATTGACATATAATGTAAAAAAACAGGAGGCTGGAAAAGACCTCCCTCCTGATTTTTTCGCAGAGTGTGATGATGAAGATACAATAGAGGCTGTGCGGGCTGCGCTGGCAAAAAAACATGATGTTGTTATGATAGAGGCTGATGAGGAGGCATATCTCCGGCTGAAAACAGAGAAACCTGATATTGTTTTTAATATAGCGGAAGGCTTATGGGGGCAAAGCAGAGAATCCCAGATGCCGGCCATGCTGGATATGCTGAGGATACCATATACAGGCTCAGGGCCTCTCACTCTTGGCATCTGCCTTGATAAGGCCAGGGCAAAGGAGATTCTGCTATATCATGGAATTCCCACAGCCAAATTTTGTGTGGTTTCAACCCCCAGCTCCGAGCTCCGGACTCCGGACCACTTTTCTTTTCCCCTTATTGTAAAGCCTCTTTACGAAGGCTCCAGCAAAGGTATAAGGAACAATTCCATAGTCAATGATGCAGCAGAGCTCAGAGAAAGGACAGAATGGCTGGTTGAAGAGTATAAACAGCCTGCCCTCGTGGAGGAGTTTCTGGAAGGGAGAGAATTTACTGTCGCCATGCTCGGCAATGGGATTAACTTAAAGGCGCTGCCGGTTGTAGAGATAAATTACGCAAGCCTTCCTGCCGGGGTGAATCCGATATATTCTTATGAGGCGAAGTGGATATGGGATACGCCTGATAACCCATTGGAAATATTTAAGTGCCCGGCGGATATTGACAGCGGCCTGCAAAGGGAGATAGAAACCGTATGCAGAGATGCGTTTAATGTCCTTGACATAAAGGACTGGTGCAGGATAGATATAAGGCTTGATTCGAACGGGGAACCCAATATATTGGAGCTTAACCCCTTGCCGGGGATCCTGCCTGACCCAAAGAGCAATTCATGTTTTCCAAAGGCGGCAAGGGCTGCGGGCATGGATTACAACGGGCTTATCAATGCCGTGCTGGATGCGGCATGTGAGAGGCACAGAATATTATAGTTCATAGCTCATGGCTCATGGTAAAATCTTTTACTATCAGCTATCAGCTATCAGCTATCAGCTATGAGCTACACTATGACACTAAAAAAAGTTGCCATTATCTATAATGATGATATGGATATGATGCTTGGAAAAGAGCATAATATTGCTTCGTGGGAAGGCGTTATAGATACGGCCAAGGCTGTGAAAACGATATTGAAATCAGAGGGCATTTCTACAACCCTTATTCCTTTAAGGGATGATGTGGAGGGTTTTGTGAAAACCCTCAAGACGGAAAACGCCGATGTTGTTTTTAATCTCTGTGAAGGGGCGATGGGGAAGAGCGCCTTTGAAATGAATGTGGCAGCCCTTCTGGAGCTCTTTCGTTTCAGATTTACCGGTTCGGGCGCGCTCACACTCGGTGTGGCGCTCCACAAGGCCAGGGCAAAGGCGATTCTGGCATACTATGGCATCCCTACGGCAAAGTTCTTTGTGATTTCTGATTTAAATTCTCAACTCTCAACTCTCGGCTCTCAACTCTCATTTCCCCTGATTGTCAAGCCTGTTTGTGAGGACGCCAGCATTGGCATTGATAAAGATGCGGTTGTAAAGAATATGGCGAGCTTAAAAAAACGGGTGGATTATGTTATAAAGAATTACAAACAACCTGCGATTATAGAGGAATATATCAATGGAAGGGAGTTTAATATTGCAGTTATGGGAAATCACAGACCGAAGACCCTCCCGGTATCGGAGATAGATTTTTCACAACTTTCGGAAAATAATCCGAAGATTTGCACTTATGAGGCAAAGTGGGTGACAGACAGCCCAATATATCTTAAAACGCCGCCCGTGTGTCCTGCTGATATTTCCGAAGAATTAGCGCAGGAACTTTGCGGTATAGCATTAAAGGCATACAGCGTCCTTGGCTGCAGGGATTATGCGCGGGTGGATATGAGGATGGGGGAAGACGGCATTCCAAAGCTTCTTGAAGTAAATCCAAACCCTGATATATCACCGGATGCCGGCTTTGCAAGGAGCGCGGCAGCGGATGGTTTGGGTTATTCCCAGTTAATACTTGAGATAGTCATGATGGCGCATAACAGGTATCAAATCTAGAATGCAAATAAAAATTGAAACAAAAAATATCTTTGATTTTTTAATTTAATTTAAAATTTGCGCTTTATATTTTACAACGGAGCGAAGCGAAGGCAATGGAAATTAAGATACGGGAGGTGACTGTAAAGGATAAAGAGACGATTGAGTCAATCATAAGAAGAAATGAAAATTTTTCGGATGAGGAAAAGTTGTGCGCCGCTGAGCTGCTGGATATGTATCTCAAAGGCACGGCAAGTGGGGAATATCTATTTATCTGCGCAGCGGATGAGGCAGATAAGCCGATTGGTTATCTATGTTACGGCAAGGCGCCGTTTGCTGACGGCGTGTATGATATATATTGGATAGCCATTGATCCGCCGTGGCAGGGCAAGAGAGTCGGCAAAATGCTTATGAAACATCTGGAGGGCATACTGAAGGGTGAACATGCAAGGATGGTTATTGCTGAAACATCATCACAGGCAAAGTACGATAAGACACGATCGTTTTACGAAAAGAGTGGATTTATGGAGGCTTCAAGGATTAAGGACTTTTACAGGGTTGGAGACGATAAGATTGTATATATCAAACAACTAAAAGGAGAAGGTTAATTTGGAACTGGAAAGCATAAAAAAGATTTATGCAGGGTATTCTAATGTATACGATGTGATATTTAAAGGTTTTTTCTATCCGAGGATAAAGCATGCGATACATTCCATGGACATAGAGCATGGAGACAGGATTCTTGATGTCGGGGTCGGGACAGGGCTTTCTTTGCCGCTCTTTCCGAAACATTGTAAGGTGATAGGGATTGATCTGTCAGGCGCTATGCTCAAGAAGGCGAAGCAAAAAGTTAAGAAACTTCACCTCGACCATATAGACCTTCTTGAAATGGATGCAACGCAGCTGCATTTCCCTGACAACGCATTTGACAAGGTCTTTATCTCCCATGTGGTCAGCGTTGTTCCGGACCCTTACAAGGTAATGTCCGAGGTAAAGAGGGTATGTAAAAAGGATGGCCGTATCGTGATTGTAAACCACTTCAAGAGCAAGAATAAGGTCATGGCAGGGATGGAGAAGATATTTAACCCTGTGAGCAAGAGGATAGGCTGGAGGTCCGACCTGTGTCTTGATGAGTTCATAAAAAAGGCAAATCTCAAGGTTGACAAGAAATATAAGTTGAAAAAGATAGACCTCTGGCATGTAATATTTGCAACAAACAATAAATAAAATTTACGATTTGGGATTTATGAATTACTATTTGTTTTAAATATGAAATCGTAAATTTAAAATTATGGAATGACAGACGCTTCCATCTTTCACAACCTTCAAATCCTGCCCATGACCTTAAATGACATGGAAGATGTCTTAGCAATAGAAAAGTTTTCCTTTTCGTCACCGTGGCCACGGTCGCAATTTGAAAAAGAAATCAAAAATCCGCTTTCCCACCAGTTTGTCGCAAAGATTATACGGGATGGAAAAGAAATAGTCATGGCGTATACAATCTTTTGGGTGGCGGCGGATGAGGCTCATATCCTGAATATAGCCGTGCATCCTGATTTTCGCAGACAGGGCATTGCAAAAACCCTTCTGGTTTTTGCGCTCAACCGCATTGAAGAAATGGGGGGCCGGGGGGTCTTTTTGGAGGTCAGACGGTCAAATATAGCCGCCCAGAGGCTTTATATAAAATTTGGTTTCAGAGAGATAGGGGTAAGAAAAGGTTATTACGGCGACAATAGGGAAGATGCCATAGTGATGGCGTTAGAACTTGAAAGAAGTCAGGAGTAAAAAGCAAAATATTGTTGGGTTGAAAAACGCAACCCAACTAAGGATATTAGATTGGCAAAGGTTTTATATAACAAAAGGGTTCTCGCTTTCCCCTACACCGAAGATTTTGGCGCAGGGGGTTACTATAAACTTGGCATACGATGGGAAGACCTGCCCCCCATTGAACCCGGGCAATTTATCATGCTTCGCATCGCGAAGCAGATTGATCCGTTGCTCCGAAGGCCTTTTGGCGTGTATAAAATATTGGGGCATGGGGCATGCCCCCACACCAAAAATTTTGGTATGGGGGCATGCCTGCCTGTGCGTGGCCGCACGCAGACAGGGGGCAAGGGGCCGGGGATTGAAATTCTTTACAGGGTAGTGGGCAGAGGAACGAGGCTCATGACAGATTTGAAACCCGGCGACTCGGTTGATGTGCTGGGCCCACTGGGGAACAGCTTTCCGTTGGAAATCAGGAGTCAGGAGGTTATTATGGTGGCCGGTGGAATCGGCATTGTGCCATTTTATATGCTGGCCGGAAAATTGAAAAAGGCAAGGCTCTTATTCGGCGGAAGAAGCAAAGATGATTTGCCGGCTTTGGAGGATTTTAAAAAATTGAAGATAGACATGGAGGTTTCCACAGATGACGGCAGTGTTGGAGAAAAAGGGCTTGTTACCGGGTTGTTGCTTAAAAGGCTTTCAAAAAATTCCGTTGTTTATGCCTGCGGCTCGAAAGGCATGCTGAAAGAGGTTGCAAGAATAGCTGAAGGCGCAGATATTCCCTGTTATGTATCCCTGGACAATGCGATGGCGTGCGGCATTGGCGCGTGTCTGGGATGCGCAGTAAAAGTGAAGGGGCAAGGGGCAAGGGGCAAGGGGCAAGAAAAACAAACGTCCGAACTTATTTACAAGATGGTCTGCAAGGACGGGCCGGTGTTTGACGCAAGGGAAATAGAATGGGAAGAGATTTAAAGATGGGGGTCAGGGGTCAGGGGTCAGGGGTCAGAAAAACAAAAACCCCGAATCCCGAATCCCGGATTCCGGATTTATCAGTAAACATCGCAGGCATTCAGCTTAAAAATTCTGTGATGACTGCATCCGGCACATTCGGTTATGGCGAGGAATATGCGCCGTATATGAATTTGAATAGGCTCGGCGCTGTTGTTGTCAAAGGGCTTTCGCTCAAGCCGCGTCAGGGCAATCCTCCGCCGAGGATTGTGGAAACGGCAGCGGGGATGCTCAATTCTATCGGCCTGCAAAATGTGGGAGTGGAAGCATTTATAGAAAAAAAACTCCCCTTTCTGCGGAAATTCGACACAAAGGTCATCGTCAATTTTTTCGGAGATTCCATTGACGACTATTGCGAGGTTGCAAAAGTTTTAGACACTACAGACGGCATTGCAGGATTGGAAATGAATATCTCCTGCCCCAACAAACAGGCTGGGTGGCTTGAGTTCGGCACAAACCCGGATTTGACATTCAGGGTTGTAAGCGCAGTGAGAAGATTTACCAAACTTCCTTTGATTGTAAAGCTCTCTCCAAATGTTATGGATATAACAGTAATTGCAAAGGCAGCGGCAGATGCAGGGGCGGATGCCCTTTCGCTCATCAATACCCTTTCCGGCATGGCAGTAGATGCGTATACGCGAAGGCCGAAACTTGGCAACATCATCGGCGGACTTTCCGGTCCGGCAATCAAACCTGTAGCGCTAAAGATGGTCTGGCAGGCATTCAAGACAGTAAAGCTTCCCTTGATAGGCATCGGCGGCATTATGACCGCAGAGGATGCCATAGAGTTCATGATTGTCGGCGCCTCAGCGATCCAGATAGGAACGGCAAATTTTGTTGATCCGCAGGTAAGTGTAAAAATAGCGGATGGAATTGAGGAGTATTGTCAGAAGAATAAAATTGCAGCTGTGAAGGAGTTGGTGGGGAGTTTACGGGTTTAAGGTTGTGATGGATGGCCTATATACCCTTCCACAACATCCTTTAAAACCTCATATATCTCATCTTCTGTAGCAAGTTCTTTGATTACATCTGCAAGTTTTGGATGCCTGCCCAATTTCCCATTGGCCAGGACCTTCACACCTCTCTTTTCAATAACAATGGATTCAGTCGGGCAGACCTCAGCGCAGTCATCGCATAGAACGCAGAGGTTATAATCAAATATCGGTTTGGCGTCTATTATCTTTACAGCGCCTTCTTCCTTGCATATCTCAACGCACTTCATGCACTCTATGCACTCTGCATCGGTTGCTACGGGTTTTGCCTGGCCGCTTATGCCAAAGCTTTTTATCTGAGGTTGCGAGCAGGAATTGGGGCAGCCTGCCAATGCAATCTTGAACTTCATGTGATAGAGGAGTTTCCCTCTTGCCTTTGTTTTTATATGTTCGCCGAGGCCGAGTTTATCCAGCAGCTTCTCTATCTTATCAGCTATCGGTTTGGGATTTATTATGACATGGGGACAGCCTGTAGTGCCTGCCCTGCAGATGACTATATCATAGGGAGAAACAGCTTTTTCTTCGGGGGTTGGCGGGGGAGCTATTTTGAGGGGTTCTTTTGGTTTCATAAGACAGGCTATGGGCTATAGGCTATGGGCGATTGATTTTATATTGTTCCTATTACCTCTCGCCTCTTGCCTATAGCCTGTTTTTATTCGCACATATCCAGCATACTTATCTTTGCCGCCACTGTTTCCGATATTTTTATAAACACCTCTGTCTGCGGTGAAGACGGCTCTGCAATGACTATCGGTTTGCCGCTGTCTCCGCCTTCTCTGATGTGCGGGTCAATGGGAATCTTGCCGAGGAGCGGCACATTATATCTCTGGCTCGTCTTTTCACCGCCGCCTTGACTGAATATCTCGGTCTTTTCTCCGCAATGCGGGCATTGGAAATAGCTCATGTTTTCTATAATGCCGAGTATCGGAACTTTTACCTCATGGAACATCTTTATTGCGCGGCGCGCATCAATTAGCGCAACATCCTGGGGCGTTGTCACAACAACTGCGCCGGTTAATGGGATTGTTTGCACTAGGGTAAGCTGGGCATCGCCTGTGCCTGGCGGAAGGTCAATCACCAGATAATCCAAATCACCCCATGCAACGTCTGTTAAAAATTGTTTTACAATCTGCACGACCATTGGGCCGCGCCAGATTAAAGGCGTTTCTTCGTCCAGCATAAAGCCGACGGACATCAGCTTTATGCCGTAATTGCTTATGGGCAATATCTTTTCATCCGGCGTTGACTGAAGCTGTTTATGAATTCCCATCATCATGGGGATGCTGGGGCCGTATATGTCAGTATCTAAAAGCCCTACCTTTGCGCCGCTTTTTCCAAGGGCCAGCGCAAGGTTTACCGCGACAGTGGATTTTCCAACGCCGCCTTTGCCGCTTGCCACAGCGATTGTGTTTTTTACTTTTGGTATGGGTTCTTTTTCAGGAAGTTTTTTCGCATGAGGAACTTCAGCAGTTGTTTCAACAACAACCTCTTTTACACCAGGAATTGATGCAACTGCATTTCTGGAATTGTCTGTAAGTTCTTTTCTTAACGGACACGCAGGCGTGGTCAGAACAAGCCGGAAGGTAACCTTTGCCCCCTCAATCCGTATGTCTTTGATCATATTCAGGGTAACAAGGTCTTTGCCGAGCTCCGGATCCATCACCTTGCTTAATGCCTCAAGAACAGAGGCTTGTGTTATTTTTTCTGCAGCAACTGCCATGGGAACCTCCAAAAAAATAGGCTATAGGCTATGGGCAAGGGGCTATAGGTCAAACCTATTGCCTATCACCCATAGCCCATCGCCTGTATTTCTATCCTGCATGAAATGCCACAACTACAAGCCGTTCCTTTGCCTCTATTCCCCGTTCAACGCCATGAGGCGCAATTACAACAGAGCCGGCCTTAACCTCTTTTTTTTCGCCGGCAACTGTAAATATTGCGCTTCCTTCTATCACATAAAATACGCCTGCTCCGCTTGGATGGGGTGGAATCATCTGCCCAGGCTCCATGCATATAAGCGGAACTTTCAGCTTCGGCGAGATGTGCAGAATCTGCGGCCTGAAACCGTCTTTATGAAATTCTTTTTTCTTGTCAATGTTAATCGGCTCCATTTGCCGCCTCATTCAATTTTTTTAGAAGCGCGTCCAAATCTGCCTTGTCTCTTTTTGCAGCTTCTTCAATAGATACAGCGCCGCCGCAGCATGAATCTATGTGAAATTTGCTGAACACACCGATTGTATTGGGGTACATTTTTATTGCGTCATTGACGATCATCTCTTTTGTAATCTTTTCTTTAATAGCAAACATTGTATTCCTCTCTTTATGTTTTCTAATTCCTAATTTCTGCCTTCACGGCCTCGGGCTTATAACCGCAAGCGCAACAAACCTTTCCTTGTCTGCCTTTATGCCGTGCTGCTCATTCTCTTTGCAAACAACAAGAGAGCCTTTTTCTGCCTGTTTTTCGCCATCACCGGTGATAAAGATGCCTTTGCCATCTATTGCCATCAGAGCGATTTCGGATGAAACCGCATGAGGCCCTACTCCCTGGCCAGGTTCAAGGCAGAAGAGCACAGCCTTTGCCTTTTCAGAGTCGTATATAATCTCTTTTTTAGGGTTGTCTTTTGAAAATGAGATTTTATCTTTCAGCAGTATAGTATCCATAATTTCAGCCTCATCTCCCCGATAGAGACATTCGTGGACATGCTTTATTTTGCAGCCGGCGGCGCAGGCGCAGCTTTTATTGTCTTGAACATATTTACAACAAACATAACAGATGATATGGCCTCTACAATAGAAAATATAAGGAGCATCCTTGAGTCTCCCTGCCAGCTTCTTACCATCCAGCCGAGGGTCATGCCTACAAGACCTATATTTGCAAGCCAGAACTGCCATTCTGCAATCCTTTCGCTGTAAAGCGGCTTTCCGCTGAATCTCGGCAGTATATGGTATCCAACGCCGTATATCATCATTGACATCCAGCCCAGAAGATTAAAGTGCGCATGTATGGGCATATAAGGATATGCCATGCCCGAAACCGCCATGTGAAGGCCAAGTATTACAGCCAGCAGAAAATAAACCATGGCGCATTTAATAAACCATACCGTGATTTTACTCATTAAAGACCTCCCATTTTAGTTCATAGCTCATAGTTGATAGCTGATAGCAAAAACTATGAGCTATGAGCCATGAGCTAATCTTTCCAGCATTGGTTTGCACGCATCAACAGGACAGACCTCAGCGCATGCCCCGCAATCGGTGCAGAGCTTTGGATCAATGACATAGGGGTTGCCTTCGCTGATTGCCCCTTCAGGGCATTCAGGAAGACAGACCCCGCAGCTTACGCAGTCGTCTGTGATGTTGTAGGCCATAAGATATAGGCTATGGGTGATGGGCTATAGGCAATAGGCTTTATAATCTTTTTTGCCCATTGCCTCTCGCCTATCGCCTGCCTCTACACTGATACCACTTCCTTAACTTCCGGCACTTCTTCCTTTATTGCCCGCTCAACACCCATTGCAAGGGTTATTTGTGAGCTTGGACAGCCGGCGCACGCGCCCTGAAGCTGAACCCTTACTATGCCTTTTGCCTCATCAACATCCACAAGCCTGATATCGCCTCCATCTGCCTGGAGCGCCGGCCTTATATTGTCCAGGGCCTTTTCTATTTTTTCCCTCATCATGGAATACACCTCCGATTATTTTTCAAGGCTAAAGCCTTGAGTTACGGTTGTAACTCAAACCTTTAGGTTTGAGGTCGCCACAACATATCAAATTCTACACTAAATCATGCAGCATCTGCAAGAATTTAAATATGACTTTTATCATATCAAAGGGCAATCCGCTCAAATATAATCTGCCTTAATTCAAACTTTAAAAAGATTGAGCTCACGCATAAATTAAATTTAAAAAAGGCTTGACATAAGAAATGCGCAAGAGTAAAGTAAAACCAATTTTGAAGTTGGTCTGTAAGGGGGATGCATTTACCTCCTCACCAAAGATTTTGGTGAGGGGGTTTACCAATCTAAAAGGCCCCCATACCTGCCTTATTGACCTTCTAATGGATGTTTATCTTTATCAGATAGGAGTTATGAAACTGCCTATGGATACAAAAGATAAATCCAGCAGAGCCCCACGGGTCAGCGACCAATATGTTTTTTCTGTAGGCCATTCTGATTCTTCATGCAAGTATAACTTTTTTGAACGACATAGTTGTTTTGTTGACACCATGCCTTATCTTCTTTAAATGAAGGGAGGTGAGCTACCTGACAGTTGCGCCTTTTAACCAGTTTTTGCAGTGAAAGACAGTTTTAATTTTAAAAAGGAGGTGAATATAACATGGCTGATGAGAATGTTCCATCAGGACAGAAGTTTTATGACAACCTGCTTCTTCTGTTTATTTTAGGGCTTGTCATAATGGTTGTTTCTTACACGGGATGGGGGCTTTGGGAGATAGTAAACCAGCCCGGTGTGCCAAAATAATAATAATAAAGGAGGTGACTTTCATGAGCATTTCAGTTCCGGACAAAGTTTGGTGGAAACCAATAGACAAGGAGGAGAAGATATGGTTTGCCCTTGCCCTTATATGGATGCTGGCTTCTTTCTTCTGGATGCCGGTATACCATTATATCGGGAAGCAGAATCCTTCCTCCGAGAGTTATAAGGTTACAAGGGAACAGTTTGAGAAGTCGGCGACAGACTTTATACAAAAATATCAGGTAAAGGATGCCAATGGCGCGCCGGTTTTCATGAACAATGTGGCGGTGGTTCATCCACCCGCTGGCGGCGATGCATATCTGGTAGCAAAGGCATGGGCGTGGGACCCTGTATTGGAGCTGGAGAAGGGGAAGACCTACAGAATTCACCTCTCTTCTCTTGATTTCCAGCACGGGCTTTCCATATATCCTTTAAATATCAATTACATGGCTATCCCTGGCCAGGATTATGTTATAACAATGACACCCACAACATCCGGTGAATTCCCGATACTGTGCAATGAATTTTGCGGCATCGGCCATCATACGATGGTGGGTAAAATAATTGTAAAATAGGAGGTGATAAAAAATGGCTGACCAAGATTTTAGAACATGTCCTACAACAGGCTTAAAGGTTCATCTGCCTGCTGAAAATCTCATTAAGGCAAATGCAGTGGCGGCAGTAGTGCTTCTCCTTATAGGAGGTATAGCGGCTCTTGGCGTAGCGCTTACCCGCTGGCCCGCTGTTCATCTGCTTCCGGCAGACTGGTTTTACAGGATGTTGACGCTGCACGGCCTGGCCATGCTGATTGCATGGATTATATTTTTTGAAATAGCAGGGCTTTACCTGGGCGCTTCCGTACTTCTGAGCGCCAGGTTAGCTGCTCCGAAGGTGGGATGGCTTGCCTTTGTATTGATGGTTGTGGGGGTTCTTTTGATTGCCGCCATGGTGCTTACGGGTCAGGCGGATGTCCTGTTTACCTCATATCCGCCGCTGCAGGCTCACCCGCTCTATTATCTCGGAGTTATCCTCTTTGCCGTCGGGGCGTTGATAGGTTGTTTTATTTTCTTCGCAACGCTTTATAAGGCAAGGAAGGAAGGGACATATCCGCATCAGAGCTTTCCTTTAGTAACATTTGGGCTTGCATGCGCCGCCATGATAGCGGTTGTCACCTTGCTGCACGGCGCAGCCATCTACATCCCGACCCTTTTGTGGTCGCTGGGGCTTATGGGTATGGACCCATCAGCCTACAGGCTGGTCTTCTGGGGGCTCGGCCATCCGTCACAGCAGATAAATGTCGCTGCAATGATATCTGTCTGGTATCTGCTCGGCACATTGACCGTAGGCATGAAGCCGATCAATCAGAAGCTCTGCCGGACAGCCTTTGTTCTTTATGTGCTGTTTATCAATGTGGCGTCCGAGCATCATATACTGGTTGACCCAGTTTTCAGCAACGCCCACAAGATATGGAATACAGGCTATGTTATGCACCTGGCCGTTCTTGCCAGCATGATACATGCGCTTGCAGTGCCTGCCGGCATAGAGGTTGCCTTGAGAAAGAAGGGTTATACAAGCGGCCTTTTTGAGTGGCTTAAAAAAGCGCCGTGGTCAAATCCTGCATTTTCGGCCCTTATGCTGTCTATATTTGGTTTCGGCTTTATGGGCGGCATAACAGGTGTTACTTTTGGAACCGAGCAGGTAAATATCACTGCCCATAACACATGGAGGATCACAGGCCACTTTCATGCAACTGTTGTCTTTGGAACAACCCTTGCGTTTATGGGTGTAACATATTATGTGCTTCCATTGATATTCAGGAGAGAGGTTCTTGGTATGAGTTGGGCTAAGCTCCAGCCGTGGTTTTTTGGTATCGGTATGATGCTCGTTAGCGGGGGTATGATGCTTGCCGGCGCTTACGGTATTCCGAGAAGACACTGGGACATAGTAAATTTCGGCGGCTCTCCATTTGCATTCACATGGGATCCTACAGTGTTCATGTGGCTTGGCGTCTTCGGCATCGGCGCCCTTCTGGCGGCTGTTGGCGGCGCCATATATATTCTGGTTACAGTAGGAACCATATTGTTTGGGAAAAAGCTTGCATAATAGCAGGCAATAGGCGAGAGGCAATAGGCAAAGAAATTCTAAATTCTAAACTCAAAATTTAAAATTTGTAATTTGGATATTAGAATTTCTAATCCTATCGCCCATAGCCCATAGCCTGTATTTAAACAAGGAGGTTAAAACTATGTCAGACAACAATGAAGGATTTGGGGCGCCAGGCACATTTGCATTGGCTGTTGTATTTTTGATAACATTTATGGTAATCTATTTTCTGAATTTCAAATACCTCTCCGGTCTATGGGAGCTTAGGTAAATACAGGCAAGAGGCGATAGGCCAAGGGCAATGGGAAAATTCCATAGCCTATAGCCTATCGCCCATAGCCTAAACTCCTGTCTTGAAGGTATTATCCTAATGAATTTTATAAATCAAAACATGAACCAGAATAGCTCGCGTCTTGTTTATGCGTGGCTCTTTTTTGCCGTGTCCTCGCTGATATTTGCGGGAATATTTGCATTTCTTGTCGCTATGGCGCGCACGCCGATTATCCAGAATATTTTTCCGCGCCATGATTACATCCGTGTCGCCCTGGTGGGCCATGTTATTCTGTCGGTCGTAATATGGTTTCTGGCATTTCAGGGAGTTTTGTGGACCATTACCAGCACGCGGTTTCTAGGCGCCGGAATCTTTAGTGTGGCCCAAGGCTGGGCCGGCTACTGGCTTTCTGTAGGCGGAACCGTACTGGTAATAATTGCGGCGCTTTTTGGCCTCGGCATACCTTTGTTCATAAATTACATACCTGTCCTGACGCACCCTGTATTTTATCTGGGACTTATTTTATTGGCAGCGGGTATTTTTATTACGCTCTTAAATACATTTCTCACAGTATGGAAGGCATGGAGGGGAAAGACATATACAGGCCGCCTCCCTGTGCTGACATTCGGCATGATAACATCGGCCGCGGCTGTCCTTGTCGCAATAATATGCTTTGGCCTCTCCTACTATTTCCAGATGTTCGGGCCGTCAGCCAAATTCATAGTTGATTTTGAAATGCTTTTCTGGGGCGGGGGTCACATGCTCCAGTTTGCAAATACCATTGCAATGGTTACCGCATGGCTCTTTCTGACAAGTGTCGTATTTAAAAAATTTCCTATAGAAGACACTTATGCAAAGATGCTTTATCTATTTTATCTCCTGTTCATACTGCCTGCCCCGTTTATTTATTTTATATACGATACTGCCAGCCAGAAGTATAAAGATGCATTTACATCCCTTATGCAGTACGGTCTCGGACCGTCTACAGGGATTTTTGCCATAGTTATTTTAATTACCATCATAACCTCGTCCAGGGGCAGCGCCAGACTTCCCTGGAAGGATCCTCTGTTTTCATCCCTTGTCATATCCATGGCAGTCTTTGCCCTCGGCGGTTTTATCGCTTTAATGATATACGGCGCAAACACAAAGATTCCCTCTCACTATCATGGTGTGATAGGAGGGGTTACGCTTGCGTTTATGGGGCTTACCAGCCATCTTCTTTCTTTTCTGAAGAGAGATGTTTACAGCGCAAGGCTCGCCAGAATTCAACCGTATATTTACGGCGCAGGCCAGACACTGTTTGTCATAGGCATGTTCATAGCAGGTTCTCACGGTGTGCAGCGAAAAACCTTTGGCGCTGCCCAGCATCTTGATGATATTACCAAGATCATAGGTATGACTATTGTGGGCATCGGCGGTCTTATAGCCATTATCGGCGGCATTATCTTTGTTGTAAATTCCATCATGTCTCTTATCTCTAAGAATTAGAAATTATAAATTTAAAATTTCCAAAGATGGATAATTTGATGAGGAAATGATATAAAGAATGTAATCTTGGAGATACTATTCCAATTTATGATTTAAAATTTAAATTTTCCAATTTTTGGAGGGCCCTATGCAGACATATTTAAAAAACTATCTTCCCCTCTTTAAATTCAGGATTTGCTCGCTAATCACATTCAGCGCAGTGGTCGGGCTCATCTCATCATCATCGGGGAATATCTCTGCAAGCAGCATCGCCTTTCTCATCCTCGCCACCATGATGGCCTCGGCCAGCGCCAGCTGCTTTAATCACTACTTTGATATGGATATAGATGCGGTTATGCATAGGACGCAGCAAAGGCCTATACCTTCAAGGCAGATAGACAGCTCAAGAAAGCCTCTGTTCATAGCGGCCATTCTTTTCGCAGCCTCTATTCTTGTTTCATTCAAGGCCCTTAACTACATGGTAAGCCTTCACCTTTTTCTCGGGGCATTGGTATACGCGCTCATCTATACCGTATGGCTCAAACGGAGAAGCTGGCTTAACATAATCATCGGCGGGCTGGCGGGGAGCTTTGCCGTTCTCGCAGGAGGCGCATCTGCGGCGCCAGGGCTTTGCTTGCCGCCTGTCCTATTGGCAGTAACCATCTTCTTCTGGACGCCGTCTCATTTCTGGAGCTTTGCCATAGTCCACAGAGAAGAATATGCAAAGGCAGGCATTCCTATGCTTCCCGTTGTAATAGGGGATGCAAGAACCGCTGGATATATCCTTTTAAACACACTGTTTTTAGTTGCATCCTCTTTTCTCCCGTCATATTTTGGACATTTCGGCATATTTTATACAATAACAGCCATGACAGTCGGAGCATTCTTCATAATCAGAAACATCCAGCTTTTAAAAAATCCTGGAAAAGAGATTGCATTGAAAAACTTCAAGGCCTCTATGCTCTATCTCGGGGCGCTGTTTTTGTCGGTTATCATAGATGTGGCCATTCGGTAGCAGGCCGCCCCTGCCGGCGAAATTTTATGAATCCTTTGAGAATCGCATTGCTTTTTTCAGCCTTTATTCCCGCCTTATGGTCGCCAGCAGAGGCTGCCCTATCCGCTCAAGAAGAAAAGGGCGCGCTTGAGCTATCCGGCAGCGCCATCGGAAAAGAGGTGGGCGATTACACCCTCATAGATCAGGATGGCAAAAAATTCAGGCTCAGGGAATTTGCTGCGGGCAAGCCCCTTATCATAAGTCTTATCTATACAAGCTGCGGCCATATCTGTCCCACCATAACCATGAACCTCAAAAATGCCTTCCAAAAGGCAGACAAAGATCTCGGTGTAAAATTCAATGCGATAACCGTCGGCTTTGATGTTGAAAATGATACGCCCCAGAGAATGAAACAATACGGAGGCAACTTTACCAATGCCTTCAACAGCTGGAGATTTGCCACTGCTGACAAGCTCACTATAGAAAAACTGGCAAAGGATATAGGTTTTTATTACAAAAAAGTGACCGGAGGGTTCGACCACTTGAATGCTGTAACAATTATTGATGCAAAGGGCAGGATATACAGACATGTCTATGGCCTTGATTTTAAGCCAGAAGATATACTAGGACCGGTCTATCAGGCGGCAGCAGAAAAATTAGATTATAAGCAATCTTCCGGCCATGAAGGGGGAGGCATTATAGACAGGATAATCCTTTTCTGCTACAAGTATGACGAGAAAACAGGGCAATACAAGCTTGATTATTCGTTCTTAATAGGGACAGTCGCTGAGGCAATAACCATCCTCTCGGTAATCATTTTTATATGGGGAAAGGAGATAAAATTATTCTTTTTAAGACGACTCGGCCGTTAACCCTCGTTCTTTACCCCGTTAGAAAGCCACGCCCTCTTTACCCCCACACCTTGTTGGGAATGCCCTGCGCTCTTGGCGCAGGGTTACTTCTTTTCTTCCTTGCCGCAGGGTATAATGCCCTGCGGTCAAGGTGTGGGGGTTTACTTCTTTAGCGCTGCATGTGCCGCTGCCAGCCGCGCAATCGGCACCCGGAAGGGTGAGCATGAGACATAGTTGAATCCATTCCTGTGGCAAAATTCAACGGTTGCAGGGTCTCCGCCGTGCTCGCCGCATATTCCTATCTTCAAGTCTTTTCTTGTCTTCCTGCCTTTTTCAATGGCAATCTTTATAAGCTCTCCGACGCCGTCCTGGTCAAGGGACTGGAAAGGATCGCTTTTTAAAATCCCCGCCTTCTTTTCATCCACATAATCAGGCAAAAATCTTCCTGCATCGTCCCTTGACATGCCAAGGGTCATCTGGGTAAGGTCATTTGTGCCGAATGAAAAGAATGCTGCGACCTCTCCTATCTTATCCGCGAGCAGGGCTGCCCTCGGCACCTCAATCATAGTGCCTACAAGATATTTAACCTTAACGGCTTTTTCTTTTATGACTTTCTCTGCAACCTCTCGTGTCTTTGTCGCTAGTATTTTTAATTCTTTGCCGTCTATAACAAGCGGGTGCATTATCTCAGGATGGACTTTGACTCCTTCTTTTACGCATTCGCATGCAGCCTCAATAATTGCCCTGACCTGCATCTCAAGGATTTCAGGATAGGTGATGCAGAGGCGGCACCCTCTGTGTCCGAGCATCGGATTTGCCTCGTGGAGCCTCTCAACCCGCCGCCTTACCTGCTCAAAGGGTATGCCTATCTTTTCAGCGAGGTGTCTCTGTTCGCCCTCTGTATGGGGCATGAACTCATGCAACGGAGGGTCAATCAGCCTTATTGTCACAGGTTTGCCATCCATCGCTCTGAATATGCCCTTGAAGTCCTCTCTCTGAAATGGGAGGAGTTTTGTAAGCGCAGTCTTTCTTGTTTCAATGTCATCAGCAACGATCATCTCCTGTATGGCAAGACGACGCTCATCCGTATCAAAAAACATATGCTCTGTCCTGCAGAGACCGATACCTTCGGCGCCTAGCCGAACGGCATTTTCCGCATCATACGGCGTGTCCACATTTGTTCTGACATTCAGCTTTCTTGACTCATCGGCCCACTTCATGAGTGTGTGATACGCCTCGGGAAGCTCAGGCTTGATAAGATTCAGCGAACCCTGAAATACCTCGCCTGTGGAGCCATTGATGGTTATCTCACTGCCTTCTCTCAGAACCTTGTTTCCTACAACAACGGTTTTATGAATATAATCTATAACAAGCTCCTCGCACCCCACAATACAGCACTTGCCCCACCCTCTTGCAACAACAGCCGCGTGGGATGTCTTGCCGCCTGTGGCAGTAAGTATGCCCTGCGCAGCGTGCATGCCGCCCACATCTTCCGGACTTGTTTCTTTTCTCACAAGGATTATCTTTTCGCCTCTCTCTGCCCCCTCCTCTGCATCCTTTGCAGTAAATACAACCTTGCCGTATGCGGCGCCGGGAACAGCGGCTATGCCTGTCGCAAATATATGTTTATTGAGTTCATCCCGTGTTATCTTAGGGTCAATGACCGGATAGAAAAGGCCTTCAATCTCCTTATCCGTGACTCTTAAAAGCGCCTCTTTCTTTGTTATAAGTTTTTCCTTCACCATGTCAACGGCAATACGGAATGCCGCACCCGGCGACCTCTTGCCGGAGCGGCATTGGAGGATATAGAGCTTTCCATCTTCCACCGTAAACTCTATATCCTGCATGTCCTTGTAATGCCTTTCCAGCTTCTTCCTCACATCGCAGAGTTGGTTATATATCCTTGGCATCATTTTGTTCAGGTCGCTCAAATGAATGGGCGTGCGGATACCTGCCACCACATCCTCGCCCTGGGCATTCATAAGAAGGTCGCCGTAAAAGATATTTTCCCCTGTATTCGGATCTCTGGTAAAACAGACGCCTGTGCCGGA